>JAIRRP010000020.1 GCA_031255915.1 Puniceicoccales bacterium
CTGACTCGTTAATTTTTGTCTCCTTTTGAAATTTCCATAACGAGAGAAAGTAAGCAGGGTTGTCCTCCACGGATAACCCATAATTTTATTTCCTCTTCAGGATGTGTATGGAAGAGGCCAATGGAAAGATCTTCCATCTTGTTGATCTTTCGGCCATTGATTTGTTGTAGTTCGTCTTCTACCTGCAATCCCGCCTTTTCGGCCGGCGAGTCTTTGAGAACCTGTGTAATGGTCATACGGTAATTTCCTCCAGGCTGGAGGTCCTGTCTCACTGAAAAGCCACCATTGACATAGGAAGTAACACCCGAACGCAGGAGATCATCCACAACTCTCTGGATGGCATAGGCCGGTAAAATGAGACTTGCACGAATTTCAAAGAGCGATGCGATCATTATGCCGAGAAAATGGCCATTGCTTCCAAATATTGGGGAACCTCCCTCTCCGCCATCCATGGCTAAACTGGTTCTCCAATAAGGGACGACGAACTTATAATCACCGTAGCTGAGATGACTTCCCGTTATGATACCTTGGTTTGGCCCCGGATCGAGTCCCAGCTTGCTACCAATTGAAATGATGGTCAGACCAATCTCCAGCTCATTTTCTATTACGCTTTGCTTATAAGGAATATAAGTAAATCTTTCCGGCTGCTTGAAGAGCCGCAAAACCGCCACATTCGTCACCTCGTCTGACCCTATCTTTTCAGCTGCGAATAGTTCGTCTCCCCTTTTCACCCACACCTCCTCAGCCGATGCAACGACACTGGCCGTCGTCAATACATGTGCCCGGTCATCGATGAAAAAGCCCGTTCCCTCTCGAATTTGTTCCTCATTCGACTTTACTTGTCCTTCGTTCGATTTTAATTCCGCCATCCCGATCACTCGTACGACAGCCGAACCGTATTCCTTAAAAACAAATACAGCCGGAGATTCCTGTCTTAAGAGAGAAATCTTCTCTTCCTCTTTTATCGCCCGTGACGGAACAACATTAAGCGCCACATCCTCCTCTTTTGCCAAGGAAATATTCCACAAAAAAACAATACCTAAAAATCCGCAAATCTTCCCGAAATGGCTGCCAAAATAGGATCTACTGATGCCAAAATAACTCACCTAGAAGCACATGGGGACCGACGAAGCCATGTGGCCAAAAGAAGTTTTAGAGGCCAGGGCTATACGATCGCAAACGTAATGCGCAGAAAAAACTTCCTGCTCCATAACATCGCGACGCGACATCTTTCCCTCCTGTGGCAGTTCTAGGACATCCTGAACGTACCTACAAGAGGATAAATCCACCACCGCAGCCACCGATGTATTCGGCCGAAAACCATGATAAATTCTCGGCGAAAATCCCAAGAAGGCGAATGTTATGCTCATCGCCATCCAGAAAAAAGGAGATACCCATTTTTTTCCAAACCAAGTTACTTCCCTTCGCCTGGAAGGGAAAGTACCACAGAGCTCACGTAAACACTTCCGCTCCATACTCGCGTCAAAAGCATCCCAGAACTCCTTTGAAGGTTTTTCAGCTGATTTAAGCTTCAATAGCTGAGATAAACGCTCATCCGTCATGGGTGATGAGGAACGACATACCTGCATTTTTTTCACTTCTTTCACAACGCGTACTCTTTTAAAAATTCTTTCAGCTGCAACTTGGCATAATGCAATCGCGAGCGAACAGTCCCCTCAGAACACTTCAAAATAACTGCTATTTCGGCATGGCTCATGCCCTCCATCTCGTAAAGGATAATGACCATTCTATGCTTGATGGATAGCTTTTGCAGCGATTCGTTTAATTTCTCCTGTAACTCGCTCAGATAGGCATTCTTCTCCGCATTGTCCGTCACAGAAACTGCACGTAAAAGATCTCCATCCACAACCTCCTCATCCAGTGCTTGAAAACTGAAAAACTGTCGACGTTTATTCTGGCGAATGTACTCCAGTGTTTTATTGACACCAATGCGGTAAAGCCATGTAAAAAAACTAGATTTGCCCTGAAAAGAATCGATCGCCCGGAATGCCTGGATAAAAATATCCTGCGTCAGATCGGCGGCATCGAATGTATTGGAGATCATGTGGTAGACCATCCCATATAGGCGCTCGCGATATCTCTTTACCAATATGTCGAATGCACAACGGTCGCCTTCGCGGACACGAGCGACCAAAGCCAACTCCTCCTCATAAATTGAGGTTCCCTCACCCATTCCCTCATGAGGAATGGCGATAGACTTTGAAGCGAATGACATCGCTTTAGTTTTTTAGCTATTCTTTTCCGGAATTCAAGTACAAACAAAATCACCTCCGCTGTCGCCGGTCCTTTTAAAACATTCCCAATCTCGGGAGCATTCGGTTTGCCACCTTTGGAGCCCGAAGGGCTCCTGCCCGCTATGCGGGCCGCGGTAGGAAAAATGAAAGCTCCCGCTTTGCATTTTTCCTTGCCGCAAAGGCGGCAAACCCGCCCGTCCAACATCGACGCCCTACAAATCCTCAACGCATTGCTCGATTGACAAACCCCACAGAGCTCCTTAATGCGATTTTTTACTTCTATGAAGATTGCAGTCGTCGGAGCCGGTGCTTGGGGAACAGCGGTGGGTATCTTGTGCGCCAAGGCACAGCATTCCGTTACATTCATCACTCAATTCGAGGAGCAGGCATTGGCGCTACAGCGTTTAGGAGAAAATGCTGAATTTCTCCCAGAAATTCCTGTCCCGCCAGAAATTGTCGCCACAGCAGATTATGGTGCCCTATCGGCACAGGAGTGTATTTTTCTCGCCTGTCCGTCCAAGGCCCTACCTGATGTCTGCCAACAGCTCAGCCATTGCGCTCTCAATACGGAAGCCTGCTTCATCTCACTGTGTAAAGGACTACAACCCGATCGCCTCGCCCTTCCTTCCGATGTTTTTCGATCGTTCCAGTTTCCCCACATCTTTGCCGTCCTCTCGGGCCCCACCCATGCCCGCGACGTAGCGCTTGGAAAACCGACGGCCGTCGTACTCGCATCGGAATCGGAATCCATAGCCCGTCATTTACAGAAACAACTCCAATGGTCAACGGTTCGGATTTACCGATCCCAGGATGTTTACGGCGTCGAACTTGCCGGTTGTCTCAAGAATGTTTACGCCATCGGGGCAGGCATAAGTGACGGGTTGGGTTACAGCGATAACGGCAAGTGCGCCTACATTGCCTGTGTGCTTAAAGAGATGACCTCGATCGGACAGGCCTTAGGGGGCCAGAAAAAGACATTTGCCGGCTTCAGTGGCCTCGGTGACCTCATGGCGACCTGCGTCGGCAGCTGGAGCCGCAATCGACAATTTGGGCAGGATTGGGTACGAAATCAGCGTCCACCGGAAGCTGCGACGACGGTCGAAGGCTACTCCGCAACACAATCGTTTTACAAAATTTGCCAACAGAAACATATTCAAGCTCCCGTTCTTGAGACCATTTACGAAATCCTCTACAAAAAACTTTCCGTCAAAGATGCCATTCACAGGCTTCTCACCAGTAAGCTGACAGCCCAATAGATTCCTCATTTTGACGCTGGGAAATAGTCTATTTTTCCCAGGTCTGAGGTCTTGAAAAAATAAAACCCCCGACGTACAAGTAGCCCAGGGGAGCGAGCGACCTATTTTCTGTCAGGGGTATCATGGATCCCGATGCATTCAAATTCGCAAGCACCAGGCCAAGATGAAATGCATACAAGACATATCGAAAAATAAGGTCAATATTTTTTTTCAAAAAATAAAAAATTCTCTATTAAAAATAATTTTTTGATAAATGAGAACCCTAAAATTTATGCATTTTATCTTTTGCTGTCTTCAGAACCTCCTAAAGGGAGGGGAATCGGGCGACGTCTTTGGGGAAGAAAGGTTCCTATGGGAGCACCGTCTCCATTTGACCGGCGGGTTTGCCGCCTTTGGAGCCCTTCGGGCTCCTGCCCGCTGCGCGGGCCGCGGTAAGAAAAAATGAAAGCTCCCGCTTTGCATTTTTCCTTGCCGCAAAGGCGGCAAAATCGAATGCTCCCGACAGAGGTACTACCCCACAGCGGTTGATTCATCACTTGCCCACAAGGCCATTATGACAAACCCTTTGGCCATAGATGGCCTAAAGACCACCCATGTAAGGTCTTGTGTTCTGCCAAAACATAGAGATGATGCGGTCATTCATGAGACTTCCAACGCTTGCTTTTTACTTCCTTTCATCACTTTCCTCAATGGCGACAGAGAGCTTTTTATCCCTTCAAGCCCCCATCCAGAAATTCTTTTTACCGATGTTCACTCCGGAAGGGAAGAAACAATGGGATGTCGAAGGACAGGAGGCGACGATAAATAATCTAGACCGCGTCGAGATTAAGCACATGAAGATGTGCATTTTCCCAGCCTCCTCCGGCGAGTGGCATATCGAAAGCCCTTCGGCCTATGTGTTTATCAAAAGCGCCGTCGTCGAAGGACGTGATCGACTTCTGGTACAAGGTGAAGGATTCCAGGTCTCCGGAAACGACTGGCAATGGTTTGGGAAAAAGCGTCACCTCGTCGTTCATCAATGCGTCGAAGTTCGCTTCGATCCTCACCTTGCTTCCCAAATTTTGAAATAGCTATGATCTCAGCATTACCGATGAAATGCCTCATTCTTTTGGCAACATGCACGATGAATTTTTCCTCTGGAGAAACTCAGGAGACCGTCATTCACAGCGATTCGATGGAGATGACGGCCCAGGAAGATGGTAATACCATCTTTCAGTTCTCGGGAAACGTTCAGGTCACTTCGGATACATTCCGGGCAACGGCCCACGCACTGACTGCTTCTCTGCTCGGAAACCCCATTGTGGAAACTGTTTCTGGAAATAGGGTTGAGTCAACTCCCCAGTTGACGCAGCTCTTGGCTAAGGGCGGAGTACAGATTTGGGTCCATCAACAGACGGAAGAAGAGCGTACCGGCTCGGCGGATCAGATCGATATCGACCCGATCCATGATCTCTTCATCCTGTCGGGCAACGCACAGATCCATCAAAAAGGCAAGGGTAACATTTCCGGAGATCGTATCATCCTCGACCGCCGGCAGAATCATCTTAAAATCGAAGGAGATGCACCTGAAAATAATACGAAAAATCCTCCTCAACGGCCCACAATAAAACTCGATCCCTCGGCCATTGCACTTATGTCACTTACCGAAATGGCTTCCCAAGCCCCATCGGCCGAGCAGAGCCCGGAGACCACACCGGCTCTATCCTCCTCCCATAGTTCCGCTGCGGAATCATCCCCGACCCTAGCTGAGAACTCCTTGACCAAGGATTCTTCTGTGTCATCATCCCTACCTATGACCACAATATGATAGACGAAGCATCGATCTCAGGCGAATTAAAAGCCCAAGGCATCGCAAAAATCTATGGCAAGCGCGAAGTCGTCAAAGGAGTGGATATCGAACTCCATCCGGGAGAAATCGTGGGTCTCCTGGGCCCGAATGGTGCCGGAAAGACAACTTCTTTCTATATGATTGTGGGGCTCATCTGCGCCACGCGAGGGGATATTTTTCTCGACGGACGGTGCATCACCCCTATGCCCATGTACCGCCGCGCACGACGAGGGATCGGTTATCTTCCCCAAGAACCTTCCATCTTTCGAAAGCTCAGCATTGAAAACAACCTCCGAGCGGTTGCGGAACACCTCTCTTTAACAAAGCAGGAGCAACAAGAGCGCATCGAGACCCTACTCGAGGATTTTGGCCTGACGCATCTTCGAAGGCAAGAGGCACTCACGTTGAGTGGAGGTGAGCGGCGCCGGCTGGAAATCGCACGTACGCTCATCCCACAACCGAGGTTCATTCTCATGGACGAACCTTTTAGTGGCGTAGATCCGATCAATGTCACGGAACTTCAGCAGATGATCCTCGCGCTGAAAAAAAGAGCGATCGGCATCCTTATCACCGACCATAATGTACGGGAAACATTGAGCATCGTAGATCGTGCCTACCTCATCTATGAAGGTAAAGTCCTCTGTCGCGGCGATAGGAAAACTCTGCTCGAAGACCCACAGAGCCGAAAATTCTACCTCGGCAAAAATTTCAGTATGTAAATCGCATGACACTCCCAGCATCAACCATCTCAGCACATCTGGCATCCATTCGCTGTGTCGTCATCGACATGAGCATTCTCTGTAATGCGGAACAGCCCTTATCTCTTGGACCGACGGTGACGCGGGAAGGTGATTTTCTGTATATCCCTGACGAAGATGCTGCGGAAGCTACGAATGCTCTCAGTTTCAAGACGTACGATGGATTCGCCATTCGAAATCTCTTTCAAGATGTCCTCCATCTCCCGATCTGTGTCATCACATCCGATACGCGGTACGAGACCATCTATCGCCGCCGATGTGCCGCCATGCATGTGTCGGAAATTTTCTGTGGCATTTCTAACAAATTTACGTTTTTGCAAAACTATTCCCAAAAGCATGGCTTCGCTCTAAAAAATATCCTCCTCTTCGATCGGAACCTCTTTCTTCATAGTATTCAAGATCGACAACTGGCCGCTTCCGTAGGTCTTCTGGTGGGAGCGGATGCGTTCTCAACATACGAATCCGTACCCTACGTCAACATCGCACCAGAACCCCATGGATACGTTCGAGGATTTTCCCATCGCTATCTCGAACCCATGACCTCCATCCAAGCCTATCACGCCCAAACGCGCGAAGAGAAGGCACAGCCAATTCCAGAACTTCTCTCCACGGAATCTCCAATGATTCGGGCACTTGTCCTGGACATCGATGGGACATGCACCAATGCGTGCCGGATTTTTTCTCAAGACGGACGCGAATGGAAACGTTTTTGCCAAAGAGACCTTCGGGCTCTACGCCAATGGGTCGACGCCGGAAAAATTCTATGTTTTCTTACGGGCGATGGCTCCAATAATATTGTCCGCTGGGCGGAAACCTGTGGTGTCGATCCTTCTCAGCAACTCATCCGAGATGCCGCTCACCTCAAAGTTCAGTATTTACGTCAGATGGCGACGCAATTTCATCTCCAATTGAGAGAGATCACTTACATGGGCGATGACACCAATGATCTCGGAGTTTTGGAACATATTGCGGAGCAGGGTGGTTTCGCCGCTTGCCCGCAAAATGCGGTCCCCCAGATTCTTGCCATTCCCGGCATTCACCTCATGCCTTCCTATGGCGGAAATGGCGCCTGCGCGGATGTCATAGCCGCTTTAGCCGGATATCTAGGGAAGAATAAATAGGGTTGTTATTTCGCCATTTCTCCTGAACGTGTAAGCGTATTACAAGATAAAGGCCATGGTAGAAGAAAATTTATGTGGAGTATTTCTGATGCTATCGAACGCCGTGCTAGCGACGGCTTTGTGTGCCACAGGGGTAGTATTTTGTGGTTATCGCAAGCGTGTAAAAAAGAGGAAAGCAGGGCAACAGCAGCAGATTGTAGAGCTTCAAAACCGAATTACGCATCTCTCGGAATGTCCCCCTCGAGGAGTTGAAGTGCTGAACTGTCCAAAATCCATTGCCCAGAAGCTGGTATTTGTTTCCTACGCGCAGAACTTTGAGGATTTGATCTTATATGATGCTCTAGGCGATGTGCAAGATGTGTTCTACATTGATGTAGGGGCCAATTTACCCACTTATGCATCCGTAACAAAGTTTTTCTATGAAAAGGGTTATCATGGAATCAATATCGAACCTCTTTTAAAGGAATATGGGGAACTGGCTAGGGAAAGGGATCGCGACACTAATTTATGCGTTTGTGCCGGTAAAAAAGAGGGAGAGCTTGAATTATATGAACAAGGTGGTCTTTCAACTCTGGATATAGGTGTGGCTAAAACATGGCCTCATATTCCAAAACCCAGAAAAGTCTCCATCGTTCCATTGAGTAAAATTTGTGAACAGTATTGTAAACTAGGTCAGGAAATACAGTTTTGCAAGATCGATGTCGAGGGCTTCGAGCGGGAGGTGTTGCTCGGATTCGATTTCAAAAATTTTCGGCCCAAAATATTTGTCATGGAAGCAACGGAGCCCTGCACCATGATTCCGACGCATCAAAAATGGGAAGACATCCTATTTGACAACGGCTACCTTTTTGCCTACCAATGCGAGGTAAATCGCTATTACATCGATGGAAATTTTCCCGAATTAAAAGATAAATTCATCGGCATCGAAGCATTGATGGATAAGTACGTCATCATCAAGCCTTAGAGGGTGTCGTCAAAAAAGGTTGACAAAGTGAAAAGAGAAGGAAGGAAGAAAGATGGAATGGGAAAAAAAACATATAGGAGACTTGTTTCTGCATTCCACATCCCCTCTATCTCTCTTTTTGTTGTCTGATTTTGACGACACCCTCTAGGCATTTTCAATGTGTCTTTTCTCTTCTGTGTCATAAATTTTTTCTTGATTCCCTGGCAATGCACTCGATAGTATCGCTTTTGCGGTAGTGGAAGTTAGAAGTATAATCGAGGTTATGCTATTACTCCATTTTTGCTTTTCATAGTCCTAACTCCATACCCCACTTTATTTCCAGATGCCCCAAAGATTTTTTTATAGATTAGAGCGTAGATTGGATGGCCTTCGGAAGAAGTATGCCCATCATGAAATAACAGTGGCACGCAAGTTACTTTGGTGGTCATTTTTAGAATTTTTCAGGACTTTGTTGCGACAGTTATCCCCCCAGAGGATAAGATTTATCTGGCAGCGTATTTTTGCTAAACAGGACATTAAGCAATTAAGAATTGCCATTGCCATGCCTGGTGGTATCGGGGATATTTTGATGTATGGATTGATGCTGAAGGAATTGTCCAAGCATATCCATTGCGAGCACTCAATAGATGTATATACGGATGGAACCGATAAAAAGGCCATTTTGGATTTTGTCTTTCAGGCGTTCCCTTTCGTACATCGATGTATAGGCGATAATGGCAAAAAATGGCCGGAGTTCTTGAATCCTATACCTTCGATGACAATGCCGTACGATATATGGATGAGAGTAGATAGATGTGCTATTGTCGTATATTGCGACTATGGCCGCGTCGACATAATGTCGCCGTGGCTGGGTCGTTTTTGCAAGGAGAATGAATTATTTCGTGCAAAATATAGCAAGTTTTTTAAAAATGCACCTTACCATCATCCGATGATAAACCAATGGTCGATTCTCTGTAAGAAAAAGCGAATACAGCAACCGGATCCATGCCAAATGTTGGGAATTAACGATTCCAGTTACACGTTCCTGCATGTGGATCCAGGTTCTTATGGATTACTCTCGGCGCTCAAGCTACAGAATACGCCTTATATAACACTCCAGCGAGGATTTCATTATTGCGTCGGCTTACGTGATAGTACGAGACTTTGGCCGATATATCATTATAAAAAATTCATCAAACTTTTTCATCAGAAATATCCGTCGATTAAAATCGTTCAATTGGGGCATTCTCAAAATACCTGTGCATCGATTCCCGGAATCGACATCGATCTCATCGGGAAAACGTCTCTGAGAGAAGTAGCCATTCTATTGAA
Source organism: Puniceicoccales bacterium (assembly GCA_031255915.1). Lineage (GTDB taxonomy): Bacteria > Verrucomicrobiota > Verrucomicrobiia > Opitutales > JAIRLG01 > JAIRLG01. The sequence goes on from JAIRRP010000020.1 coordinate 9,494, forward strand.
ACATTCTCTGTTCCACCTTGACGGAGAGAGTGGGATGGTGCACATGAAAAAATTTCTCAATGGCCAATCGATTGTACTATTCGGCCCGACATCAGCCAAGATGTTTGGGTACCCGGAAAATATCAACATCACCGGCGATGGATGCCACAGCTGGTGCGAATGGGTCTCCGATGACTGGTATAAAACTTGCCTCCGGGGCTTCGCCGAAGCACCCTGCATGGCCTCCATTGCACCGGAAAGGGTTCTGGAAGCTGCGAATG
>JAIRRP010000063.1 GCA_031255915.1 Puniceicoccales bacterium
ATTTCGACTGAACTCATTGCCGCATCGCGTCGACCATCGCCCATTGCCGGTGATACATGTGGTGGATATGAGGCACGAAGTAGGGGATCGGATGCCGCTTCTGTTCTCTCGGGTACTACTTAAAAAACTTCAGGAAAGGTTAGAAAAACAGGAGCAAAGTATCCTCTTTCTCAATCGTCGAGGTTACGCTTCGAGCTGTCTCTGCATGGCGTGCGAGTATGTCACTATATGTCCCTGTTGTAGCGTTTCCCTGACGCACCATCGCGCCATATCAGCGATGAAATGCCATCTGTGCGGCCATCGCGAATCTTTGCCAGACACTTGTCCAAAGTGCGGCGCTCGGAACTTGAAACTCGTGGGTTCCGGTACGCAGAAGATAGAGACGAAGCTCCAGTCGATTTTTCCTCGGGCGAGGATTCTTCGGATCGACTCTGACAGTACGGCCCGAAAAGAGGCCCTACCCAAAGCGTTGGGACAATTTCGGCGCCGGGAATGGGATATTCTCATCGGCACACAGATGATTTCCAAAGGGTTAGATTTTCCAGAGGTAACATTAGTGGGGTTACTTCAGAGCGATCTTTCCCTCAATGTACCGGATTTTCGCGCGAATGAACGTACTTTTCAGCTGATCTCTCAGGTGGCCGGCCGAGCGGGCCGAAGCGAAAAACCGGGAGAAGTTATTCTTCAGACGTTTTGTCCGCAAAATGACACTATTCGCTGGGCACAACATGCACAATTTGAGGATTTTGCTGAAGAGGAGATGAAATTGCGACAGCAGTTCGGCTATCCTCCTTACCGCCATATCATTCGCCATCTTCTGCGCGGGAAAGATGCTATGGAAACAGCTCACTGTGCCGAAATATGGGGAAATTATCTCCGACAACAGCTCGATTGGGAACACATCGAACTGCGCGGGCCGGTGAGCTCGAGCATTGAGAAAATACAAAACTATTACCGCCATACGTTATTTTTTTTCGTTACGAACGTTTCTAAAATCCTACCGATTTTGCTGCGGCTCCGCGAATCTTTTCCGTGGAACCGTCATGTGATCGATTTTTGGGATGTCGATCCCGTGGACATGAGCTAGACGGTGAGTTTCATTGGGAATTAGCATCGCCATTCCTAATCGACGTCTCCATATCTTCCGGCGGGTTTGCCGCCTTTGAGCCCTTCGGGCTCTTGCCCGCTACGCGGGCCGCGGTAAGGAAAAATGAAAGCTCCCGCTTTGCATTTTTCTCTTACCGCAAAGGCGGCAAACGAATACTTTCAAACCCAACCCACTCAAGGTTACATGTTCCCGCTTTCAACACCTTAATTTTTCACAATAGCTTGGTAGTGGTTGATACCATTATAATAAATCATGACACTATGAGGATATATTGTAGTGAGAAGTTCAGCTATGCACTGAGGATTACTATTATCAGATATCACGGTGCTTGAAACACGTTCCCCTTTTTTGTCAAAAAAATAACACCCATACTCACCTGTGAACGTACCATCAACATCTTTTGGATAAACAACCAGTAGAGGTAATGCTATAGCTTTAGCTAAGTATTTTAGATCGGTCATTACTAACCAAAGATTGTCACTTGGCATCGTCATGAGATATTGATAACGAACTGGGTCAGTTTCTTGAAGAAAGAGACTGGTTGCTTCATTTTGAAGTTGAGAGAGACTGGTATGAGTGTTGTTGTTGATTCGTGAAAATAACTCAAAGCGATATAAATTCGTATCAAGGGAGTAGAGAAGTGTATTTAATTCATGAAATTGATTCAGATTAATATTCGATAGCCTTATGGCTGAATATGGAGGTATTGTAACAGACATGGGTAATGTTCTCCGTTCTGAATCAGTTACTGAATCTAATGAAGTCTGTAATGAAAAAGCGTTTACAAAGAACCATCGTATTGAATTGAATGCTTCTGCAATAAGTGCTTTTTGACCTTTTTGGCCTGTTTTCTTACGCAGTTCGGTCATTAGAGTATAATCCGCTGAAGATGGAGAACTGGCACTGAAATTATCAGGAATGGTGTCGAAGTTACCAATAGTTTGATTTGGGTTTTGGTCTCTCAGATTTTTAAGTGAGCGCAATACGGACCAAAAACCGCAATTGCCATCACCCGAAACATCCTCAATTTTTAAACGAGGATCGATCCTCTGAAGGAACTGTTCCAGAGGATTATTCGAAACCCAAACACGCGCCAAAGTCACGAGGACTTTGGTAGGATTAGGAACGAAGGTGATGGCCATGAAGCCATTTTCATTAGGCATATATCCGATATTGAGCTCATCACTCCCTTGATTCTTTTTAAGGAAGCCGTTGGGCAATGAGATACGCCGAAGTGGATTGGGCTGAGGGTCCGTGTCGTAGGGTTGCTCCCAAAGGTTTTGGTCATGGAAAATTTTGACCGCACAAAGGGAGGTAGAATGAAAATTTTGCGGTAACTCGAAAGAGATAGTGTAAGCATCATAGTTTAATCTATAAATATCCCATATGTGGTAGGATACATCCGTCGCGGAAATGCCCAGCTGGTTTAGATGGCGTTCGATGATGCTGCGGTCCGTAGCTGCAACCATCTGTGCCTCTGTCCAAAAATCATCGGCTGAGTTTTGGTCCTTCCAGGTGGTGGTACATCCATAGCTCAGAGGGCATACTGCCCAAATGGCAATACCTATAAATTTAGAGATAAGGCAAGAGTAACGGTTAGGCATAATGGGTAGCTGGCAATTTCTCTATGTGAGATAAAAAATCAGGCAAGCAAATAACCATCTCCCAGAAAATAAAAATTTTCGCTAAAATGACAATTGATTTCCGTAAAGCTCCTGCATTTTCATCCTTGGCAAGCGAGGGAAGAATTTTTCCCTACTTTCCCTGACGAGGAAAATTATGGAATACGATGTGGTGATTGGTCTAGAAGTACATGTACAGGTCAAAACGCGCACAAAGCTCTTCTCCGGATGCCCCTATACTTATGGAGCGGAACCCAATACACTGACAGATCCTGTTGTTTTGGGACTTCCGGGTGCTCTACCGGTGATCAATCAAGAAGCTATTCGTCAGGGGATCAAGACCGGCCTGATGTTCGAATGCCGCATAGCGGACATCTGCAAATGGGATCGGAAGCATTACTTTTACCCCGATTGTCCTAAAAATTACCAGATTTCCCAATATGATCAACCCCTGTGTCGAGGTGGTTATGTGGAGATTGAAAAACCAGGAAATGCTCGTAATATCATGGGAGAACATCGCAAAGTTGCCCTGAATCGCATTCATCTGGAAGAAGATGTCGGAAAATTGACCCACAGCGAATGCGACAGCCTTGTAGATTTCAATCGTGCGGGAGTTCCTTTGCTGGAAATTGTCTCGGAACCCGATATTTTTTCTTCCGAGGAGGCATTTGCCTACCTGCATTCACTCCAGATGCATCTCATTTATGCCGGGATTTCCGATGGAGATATGGAAAAAGGACATATCCGCTGTGATGCCAATATCAGTCTGCGACCCAAGGGCAGCAGTACCCTCGGAACCCGCGTCGAATTGAAGAACCTCAACTCTATCTCCGGTGTGAAAAATGGAATCGAGTACGAAGTCGCTCGCCAGAAAAGAATCTTGGATAGCGGAGGTTACATCGAGCAGGAGACGCGTCGTTGGGATGCAGAACAACATATCTCGACGGGAATGCGTACTAAGGAAATGGCCGATGATTACCGTTATTTTCCCGATCCGGATATCATGCCCGTCACCGTTGACGAAAAGTTATTATCCATTTTACGGGAAGAACTTCCGGAATTGCCTTTCCGGAAGCAGGAGCGCTACCAATTGGATTACGATCTTCCCTATACATTGACATCTGTCCTGTGTCCTAACGCGGAACTGAGCGCGTTTTACGAACGGGCGATCCAGCATCATCAAGCTCCCCGAATCATCGCAAATTTCATAGCCAATGATCTGTTAAGAGAATTGGGCGAATCCAATGGTCAAATAACGCTCCAGACGATGCCATTGAAACCTGAGCATCTGGCGAAATTGGCGCAGTTTATCGAAGAGGGTCGAATTTCGAAGCAGGTCGCACAGAATTTATTTATGGAGGTATTTCGCCATGGAAAGTCACTTGATGAATTGATCTGTGCGCAACAATGGGAGCAGAGCTTCACCAAGGATGAATTGAATGCCCTCTGCCGAAGGATAATGACGGCAAATCCTAAACCTGTCGAAGAATATCGCAGGGGAAAGACCGGTGCCATCAATGCCCTTAAGGGTCCTGTGATGAAGGAGACAAAAGGTCAAGCGAATCCCCAACTCATTGACCAGGTGCTGAAAGAATTATTATCCGAGTAGAACATTCGCATCTAAAACCTGAGCCGCTCTTTAAAGCCGTGGAATTATCTTCACCATAAAAAATGTGCTCTCCATCTCTTAAAATGCCGCCCGTGACCTGGATCGATACCCATTGTCATCCCGATTACCTCTTGAAGTCCGGCAAGATGGAAGAGGCCTGGGAATGCTCTCAAAACGCAGGTGTTCGACATTGGATCGCCCTGAGTACGGAAAAAGAAGATACAGCTCTCTATGCCCGGGCAGCTGAAACTTACGAATTCATCTCCTATACGGTCGGAATCCATCCACAAAATGCCCCATCCATTTCATTGGAATCACTGGAAAAAACCGTCGTTTCCTGGGATAATCATCTTGGGCGCAGGGGTTTTGTGGGGGTAGGGGAGATCGGCCTCGATTATTCGCGATTACCGGAATCCCTCTCCGAGAGAAATACAGCGATCTGTCGACAGAAAGAAACTTTTAGATACCAATTACGCTGGGCTGTACGGCATGATGTTCCAATTGTTCTGCATGCGAGGGATGCTTTTCAGGATGTCCTCACTATCCTGGAAGAAATGGGAACCAACGGGATGAAGGTCGTATGGCATTGTTTTTGCGAAGGGCCTGAGGAGATACGAGCACTCAATGCCCGTGGCATGCGCGCATCTTTTACAGGAATCGTCACCTTTAAAAATACCGACAAAGTCCGCGAAGCACTAAGGGCACAGGGATTAGAACGCCTCATGATTGAGACAGATGCTCCCTACTTAACACCAGTTCCTCATCGCGGAAAAATCAATACCCCGGCCTATTTGGCATTTACGGCAAAGTACATCGCCCATTACTTGGGCATACCGATTCAAGAGTTGTCGGAGCATTTGGAATCTAATTCCCGAAAGTTTTTCCGAATCCGGTAGCGGACCTTCTTCCCTAAAGAAAGGAAATCTACTTTCCAAATTTCCGCTTCTTCTAATAGCCAAAGCATTTTTGGAAAATTTATTTCCGTTCACCTAGCCGCCATGGACTTCTTATGTGAATCTCCAACAGTTGCCCCGAAGGAAGCCCTTTTGTATTTTTTCCTAATCATATCCTCCTTTTAAGTTTTCTCTCATGGAGCTTCCTTCTGCAGATTGCTTTTAGACTTCCCATAGAAGAGCAGCGTCTCCGTTCGGCCAGACGGGTTTGCCACCTTTGAGCCCTTCGGGCTCGCCCGCTACGCGGGCTGCGAAAGGAAAAAATGAAAGCTTCCGCTTTGCATTTTTCCCTTTCGCAAAGGCGGCAAACCGAATGATTTCAAGATCAAGCATCCATGAAATATAGACCCCACCAAGGGAAATATGGCAAGGATTCACGATGACCGTCG
>JAIRRP010000066.1 GCA_031255915.1 Puniceicoccales bacterium
GAAAAATGCAAAGCGGGAGCTTTCATTTTTCCTTACCGCGGCCCGCGCAGCGGGCCAGAGCCCGAAGGGCTCAAAGGCGGCAAGCCCGCCAGTCAACCGGAGACGGTATTCAAAAATGGCACCATAAATGAGCATTAGGACTTCCACTTTGCTCAGATTATTTTACAAAAAAATGTATGCTGCAGCTTCAGCAAAATCGAGAGCAACGGCAGACTATTGCCCCCGTTTTAATACAGTCCCTGCGTTGCTTACAGTTGCCCTGGGTGGAATTACGACGGGAATTGCAGCGTCTTTGGGAAACAAATCCGTGTATTGATCTCGTTGCACCAGAAGAGGATGGGAGATGGGTAGAGGGCGGAGGAACTTCGGCATCGGAGAAGGAGAGATGGGAAGAAAAATTAGTCCATCATGAGTCGTTGGAGGATTATCTGGTACATCAAGTGCCAGAACTCCGCGCGGAAGAAAAGGAAATTTTTTCTTTTCTGATCTCGCATCTCGATGAACGCGGCTATTTAAGGGAAACGGTGGGGATGCTGTTGCCTCAGTGCCCATGGAGTGCGGGGGAATTAAAATCGGTACTCGGTATTTTGCGTTCTCTAGAACCGAAAGGGATCGGTGCTCAGGACCTGATCGACTGTTGGTCGATGCAGATACCGGAAAAACAGGAGGTCATCCGACAATTTCTCGCCCTGAATAGGGAAGATCTTTTGGCCAAGCGTTACCATCGCGTCCTAAAACGCATGCGTTGGAGTCGACAACAATTGGCACAGGTATTGAATTATTTGCGTGGGCTCACGGTGGCGCCATTGAGTCATTGGCAGGAACCCGAATCGCCGGTATGTATCCCTGACCTCTACTTTTCTAGAGAAGTGGAAGGGCAATGGTGCATTCGTTTAGCATCGGAGTCCTACGCTTTGCGATGGAGTGATGTCTATAAAGATTGGCTATGTCAGTCGAAAGCGCGGAAAAGTGCAGGGATGGATGGTTATTTCCTTTCACAGGGGCAAATGGCGAAACAGTGGATGCGTGCGTTATCCTCAAGGGAGGCATTATTACAGCGTATTGGGCAATTTATTCTGGACAAGCAGCGCTTGTTTTTTGAAAAAAAAGACCATCCACTCATGCCTCTGTTGCAAAAGTTGGCGGCGGGAGAATTGGGTATTAATCCTGCGACGCTCAGCCGCGCATTGCAGGGAAAATATGCTTCTGTGCCTTGGGGAATTCTGCCATTGGGTGATTTTTTCCCAAGGGCGTGGGAAGAAGATCGGGTGAAGGTTGCCATTCCTCAGATCCGTCAGAAAATTTGTGAGTGGGTCGCGGAAGAGGATAAGGATCATCCGTTAAGCGATGAGGCTCTTTCGCGGAGACTGCGGGAGGAGATGCACTGGAATATTCCTCGCCGTACGGTGGAGAATTATCGCAGGCAATGGGGTATTGCCTCATCGCGTGACCGAAAATATGGGCTTTCATCATGTTAAATCCTCAAAAGTGGCCCCATTTCACACGGGGCCGATGGATTGATGGCCAAATACCTTCCCGGGCGGGCCCATTTTGTCATGACAGTCGTGCTTGCCATGAAGGGGAAGTTTTTCTAGCCATCCGAACGGATAGGGCCGATGGGCATTCATTTTTGGCTGATGCGCAGCATCGGGGTGCGGTGGCGGCGATCGTGGAGCAAGCGCAGGAAATAAACTTGCCGCAATTTTTGGTTCCGTCGGTTTTAGAGGCCGCTAAGGAATTGGCGTGTGCTCAGCGCTTGCAATGGGGGGATAACGGCCGTCGCCCTTTGGTGGCCATCGGTGGAAGTTATGGGAAGACGTCGATGAAAGATATATTGGCTCTGCTCCTGGGAGAGAGAACGCTGGCGACTTTTGAGAACCGGAATAACATTTTAGGTATCGTGCTGACCTTAAGCCGTTTGAAAGAAGAGTCGCACGATCGAGCTGTTATCGAAATCGGCATTGATCGCCCTGGAGAAATGTCCATGGCCATGAAAATGGTCATGCCGGATGTGGGTATTATCACAGGAATCGCGCCGGTGCATGTCGTGAATTTTAAGTCGTTGGAGCAATTGGTTGAGGAAAAGGCGCAGCTATTGCGTTGTGTCAAAACATCGGGCGGAAGGATTTATTTCCCCTCTTCATGTTTATGCTATGCTCCGTTCAGAACATTGGCCGATGCGGCAACAATTACCGTCTCGCTTAGCGATAAAAAAAGGAGTCTTATATTTCCTTCGACGGAGCTTGTTCATGATTTCGACACAGCCACTTCTCGACTCACCCTATGCTATCCGAAAAAAGTATTGGAAATTTATTCCTTGGCTTCGATGTCCCACGGACAGGTGGCAAATATGGCTCTGGCGATAGGTGTTGCAAAGGATATGGGCTATGCGCGCGAGTATTTGCAAGAGCGTATGGGGCAGTGGCAGTCGTCGACTGGGCGTGGGCAGTGGAAATCCTATCGTCGGCATCGCGTCTATTGGGATTGCTACAATGCCAATCCCGTTGCCATGAAAGATGCCGTGGAATTCTTTCATCATGAAACACCTTGTGGTCGTCGCATATGGATTTTAGGCGGTATGCGAGAATTGGGCGCTTATGCGGAAGAGGCACATCGTCAGTTGGGACAACAATTGCCTGTACGTTCGGGAGACGTGGTCATGGGGATTGGGCCGGAAATGGCGATAGCCATGGAGGCAATTCGCGAGCGAGCGGAGAGTGGTGTTGAGGTGCTGTATGCGGAAACGGCGGTGGAGGCGAAAGAATGGGTTGCTTCCCGGGAGGGGATATTTTTTGTCAAGGGAAGTCGTTTTTATGCCTTGGAGCAGTTGTTTGGGGAGATTTGAGATTCTTGTTCCACATGGCGGTACTTATGGCCGGTACCTCATGTTCAAATTGTTTTGAGCCGTATGGCCTTGTGTTTTACAATATTTATCAAAGAGGCCGGGTGGTTTGAAGTTCTTTTTTGTTGGTGTGTGAATTTTTGGGTTTTCTCGGCTTGAAGGTGTTTGTTTTGTTTGGGGATTCTGTTGGCTTTGGGGTGTTCCGTTTGCCGCCTTTGCGCTAAGGGAAAAATGCAAAGCGGGAGCTTTCATTTTTCCTTAGCGCAGCCCGCGTAGCGGGCGAGAGCCCGAAGGGCTCAAAGGCGGCAAATCCGTCGGAAGGGATGGAGACGGTGCTTCGAAAATGGAACCATGGCGAATGCCACAGCGGAAAGGGAAATTTTTAAGGACGGCATCATGTGAAGGAGCTTGTCAAGGGACTTGAATGTCCCAAAAAAGCTTCTCCTTGCAAGCAGCTATAGAAGTCGAATCCTTGGCCAAGCGCTATGGGAAACTCTGTGCGGTAGATGAGGTATCCTTTTCGATTCAGCCCGGTGAGGTGGTGGGATTTTTAGGCCCCAATGGGGCCGGTAAATCGACGACGCTAAAGATTTTAGCGGGCCTATTGGAGGCCAATGCGGGCCGAGTGGCCATTTTTGGAAGGTCTGTGGCCGAAGATCCTCGGGCGATCGGTGCGGGTGTAGGGTTCATGATGGAGAACAATCCTTTACCAGAAAAAATGCGAGTCGGTGAATATTTGCGCTTCCGTGCCCAGATGAAGGGTATTGCCTCGCGGGAGCTCTATCGGCATGTCGAAAAAATAATGCGCTATTGTGATCTCTACTACCAGGCCAGACATCGCCTGATTGCATCCTTATCAAAGGGCTTTCGCCAACGGGTAGGCGTCGCGGAAGCGCTTTTGGGAACGCCTCAGGTGGTCATGCTCGACGAGCCGACGATCGGTCTCGACCCGCATCAAGTTTTACTTTTTCGGCAACTTATCGAGACCTTTCGCGGGCGCTATACCTTCATCATCTCGAGCCATATCCTGTCGGAGATCGAGGCCATTTGCGATCGGGTACTGATTCTCCATCAGGGACGTTTGGTCGCCGATGGCGATGTCGCCCATTTGGGTAAAGAATTCATAACGAAAGCCACATTGATGGTAAAATTACAGTGTGAGGCATCGCAAATGACCTCTTTTGAGCAGCAATACCCACAGTGGAAATATCGTCTACTGAAGACAGACCTCTTGACCCATAGTCATGTATTGGCCATCGACTTTCCGGAGCCGTTAGAGGAGAAACGCGCTGTCTGGGAAGCTATTTTTGCCTATGCCTCCTGGAAGGTCCTCGATGTGGAGGAGAAGAAATTCACGTTAGAAGACATTTTTCTGGCGGCTACGCGACGCTACTGGGATTCAGAATCGTTGAAATTATGAAGAAATTTTATTTTTTATGCGCAAATGAAGCGAGGATGATGTGCTATTCCTCCGTGACCTATGTCGTAGCCATAGCGTTTTTATTCATGATGGGGTTCCTTTTCCTCTTTCTTCTGGAGGAGTATACGCGTTTTGCACAGTCGGAACTTCTCGTCATCGCTTTCTTCAAGGCCTTTTGGATTCCAGTTCTTTTGGTGGTGCCCACCATTACCTCTTCCGTATTTGCCGGACGATTGGAAAATGGGACATTCGCTTCTCTGCGCGTCCTACCCCTACGCCTTTCGGCCATTGTCCTGGGCAATTGGTGGGTCGTCTATGGCTATTACATGACATTGTGGACTATGGCTCTATTTTTTCCCTGGATTACGCAAAAAATATTTCCGGAAGTGGCGCAGCAGATGCCGTTCTTTCCCCTGTCCTATGCCCTTGGAGGATGGAGTTTTATCGCCTTGAGTGGTGGGTTTTTCATCGCGATGGGCCTGTTTGCCAGTTCACTGATGCGGAGCTCATTGGTGGCCGGAACGTTAACGTTTGTCTTTCTTTTGGCTCATTTCCTTTCGGCGGAAGGCCTGAGGCAATGGGAGGCTTTGAGGGGAAGTTCCTTCGGGAGTCATTTTCTGTCGCCGGATTACTACGGTGTATTTCTGCAGATGGAGGACTTTTGCCGAGGGATCGTCGATACTCGGGTCGTTGTTTTTTACCTGGCCGGGACGATTTTTTTTCTATTTTTGGTGCATCTGATGTTGAATCGTCATCCTATTTGATGGGTTCTGATGTCCCCGAAGGAAATCGGCGATGAGCAGGAATGGTTTTCCGGGAGCTTGAATTTCCTTCAGGAGGAATGCTTTCCCAATAGCTCGCTCAGAATGGGAAACTCGTGTGCTCGAGTGGCTTCATGGGATGGCTGGTGGAGATCATGCCCCAGGGGAGCTCGTGTCCCCGAAGGAAATCGGCGATGGGCAGGAATGGTTTTCCGGGAGCTTGGATTTCCTTCAGGAGGAGTGCTTTCCCATCACCGGCTACGAGGGCGGCATTGGACCCCGTGAGTTTCAGGAGTGTTCCGGGAGTTTTGGAATGAAAACCGCTAGGGTCTAGGTCTATGGATCTTATTTTGAAGACGTGGTTGCCGATTTCAAAGACACATCCGGGCCGTGGGGTCAGGGCGCGAATGCGTCGATGAAGAACCTCTGCGGGTATGTGGAAATCGAGAAAACGATCCGAAGCTTCCAGCTTCCGGCAGAAACTAATCCCTTCATTAGGTTGGGGTATGCAAATAATGTTTCCCGACAGGAGCTGTGGCAGGAATGATTCGCAGAGGGAGCATGCCGCATGGCTCAATTTATCGGTCAATTCAGTCTGGGTGTCGTGAAAGGCGATGGGAGCACTTATGGAGCCTAAGGTGTCGCCGGCATCCATTTCGCGAATGATTTTCATCAACGTCACGCCGGTTTCTTCGATGCCCGATGCCAGTGCCGCTTCTATCGGTGTGGCTCCGCGGAATCGCGGCAATAGGGAAGCATGAAAATTGAAAATGCCCAATGGGGGTAATTCTCGGATCGTTTTCCCGATCATGTGGCCATAAGCCATCACCAGGAGGAGCTTGCAGGAACGTTCCTTTAGCCAGGTTACAGTCGATTCGTCCGGTTTCTCGGGGCGATGGAGGGAGATGTTGTGCTCCATGGCCCATTGGGATAGGATCGTCGGTGTCATGGACTTTCCTCGGCCGGAAAGGCGGTCAGGTTGGCTGATGATACCCGCTAGGCGCAGCTGACCGGTTTGGTGTCGGTCGTATAGTCGTTGCAATAGCGGTAATGCGATGGGATGAGAGCCGGCGAAGATGACGGATGGAGGTGCCATGGTTCAGTGGGTAAGTTTCGGTAGATTGCGCGATGGCCCGTTCGAAACCTGGCTCTTCCGAGCCAGGTTTCGAACTATGGCGTTCTCGCTTCGCGAGAACAGCCATTTTTGCTTTGCAAAAGGGCCATCGCGCAAAAAAAATCTGCTGACGGCCTTGAAGAACGGAACCGAGTAGGCCTTTGGGAAACTCATTTCTGCGGTCGAAAATTCTGTGGCTGAAAGGAAAAAAATTCTTGCGAGAACCAATGGTGGAGGACTTTGGGGATCAAGACACTTCCGTCTTCCTGTAAAAAGTTCTCCAGTATGGCGGCCAAGACACGCGGTATGGCCAGTCCAGAGCCGTTGAGTGTGTGGACGAAAGTTGTTTTTCCTCCTTCGGAGGAGCGAAAACGGATTCCGGCCCGCCGGGCCTGGAAGTCGGTAAAATAACTGCAGCTGGAGACCTCCAGCCAACGCTTTTGACCACCAGACCACACCTCTAAATCGTACTGCTTGGCGTGGGGAAATCCCATATCACCGCTGCAGATGGCCAGAACGCGATAGGGTAGTCCAAGTTTTTGCAAAAGGGATTCCGCATCCTGTCGAAGGGATTCCAGTTCTCCAAGACCGGTATCGGGATGAACCCATTTGACCAGTTCCACTTTATCGAACTGATGGAGTCGGTTCAATCCACGAACATCCTTACCCCAGCTGCCGGCTTCGCGGCGGAAACATGGCGTATACGCACAGCGATAGAGGGGCAGGTCCTTGGCATCAAAAATTTCCTCACGGAAGAAATTAGTAACGGGGACTTCGGCTGTCGGAATCGCATAGAAATCGCCCTCGAGGGTGTGGTACATCTGTCCTTCTTTATCGGGCAGTTGTCCCGTAGCGGTTGCGCTGGTGTTGTTGACGAGAATGGGTGGTAAGATTTCGACGTAATTTTTGAGCCGCGCTTCTTCGAGAAAAAATGCGATGAGCGCGCGGACAAGTCGGGCCATGTCCCCGACATAGAATGGAAATCCAGCACCGGTTACTTTGACTCCACGCGGAAAATCGATGGCCTTGTCGAAGCCAGGGATGTCGTAATGTGGAACGGCATAAGGGGAAACCTGCTCTGGACTTCCCCACGTGGCGAGGGTCACGTTGTGCTCGGCTGTTTTTCCAATGGGAACCGAAGGATGGGGGATATTGGGAATTGCCAGGTAAGCGGCTTTCCATTGGGGCTCCAGTTCACGCAGGGCCTCTTCCTGTAACTTCAGCCGTGAGGAGATATTTTTCAAACGAGTGACCTCGGCTTGAAAGATTTCGGAACGCTTATCGAGGCGCGACATCGCGTCATTGGCGGTATTAAGCTCGGCCCGCAGTACCTCTACTTGGGAACATAGGTCACGCCGTTGGCCATCGAGTGTGAAGAATACATCGAGGTCACAGGCGAACTTTTTCTTGGCGATACCTTCCCGGAGAAGGTCTGTGTGTTCTCGACACCATTGAAGATCCAACATCGTTTTTATCCTCCATTTCCGTCGCTAGGTCTGCTGTCTTTGCAACGATGCCGATGTAATCGGCATCGTTGTGGCCCACAAAGTGGGCGATTTCTTCGAAATCCAAAGACAGCAAAAACCGGACAAGCCATTCTGAAGGATCATCCTTCGTATTTCAAGCTTTGCTTCCATTTGTCTTCATTTCTTCCTCCGACGGCAGATAAAAATTTTCCGGAAGCGATTTCTGACATTTCACGCCTAGCTCTTCCAATTTTTTGCAATCGACCAAGAGTCCTCCTTTGCCTTCGATCTTTTCTTCTATCTTGAGATGAAACTGATCTTGTAGCTTGCCGAAGAGCTTGTTCACTTCTTTGAGGGATTCCAGTAAGGCTGCGAATTTATCATATAGCAACCCACCTCGTTTGGCGATCTCCTGAGTATTTTTATTCTGCCGTTCGATCTGCCAGAGGAGCTGGATAAGTTTTAGCGTCAGGAATAAGGTCGATGGGTAAACCGGGATGACATTTTTCTTTCGGGCATAGTGGGCCAGACTTTCACCATTGCCCTGCTGATGGGAGGTGATGGCGGTTGCATAGGCCGACTCAATCGGGATGAACATGAGTAAAAATGGACAGATGGAAATATCTGCCTTGAGCTCGTGGTATTTGGCGATTTCATCGATATGCTTGCGAATGGATTGGCGATGTTGCTCGAGAAAATTTTTGTAATCCGCGTCGTGAGGCTCGTTTTGGACCTGTGTCATCTGCTCATAGGCCGTAAGAGAGACCTTGGCGTCGATGAGAATCCATTGATTTCTCGGTAATCGAAAAAGAAAATCCGGCTTGGCAATTTGCTGATCCAGCTGTAATTGAAGTCCAATGCCCTGTCGGACATAATCACCATTTTCCTCGCGAAGTCCTGCTTCTTCCAAAAGATTTTCCAGCTGCGTTTCACCCCAATCGCCTTGTACTTTGCTATCTCCCCGCAAGGCCTTTGCGAGGTTTTCGGTACTATTCTGCATACTTTCCGCCTGCTTGACGAGCTGTTCGAAGCATGTGGAGAGTTTAATGCGCGATTCCTTTTCGGGCTCGAAGACAGCTTGATGAAAATGTTCAAAATCCCGCTTCAATTGTTGGATGAGTCCGCCCACTTCTTTTTGGGTCTCTTGGGAAAAGCTTTGCTTTTTGGTCTCGAGGATACTTTGGGCCAACTGCGCCATTTTTAATTTAAAATGTTCCCCGCGCTGTTCTTCTTCTTTTTGATAACTCTCCAGGGAGACATTTTGTTTCAAGAGCTCTTGGATTTTTCCGTCTTGTTCCTGAATTTTTTCATCCTGGCGTTGCCGTTCTTCGCTCAGGGCTGCGACCTGGCCCGATATTTTGAGCAGCTCCTCTTTTTCCCGTTGCAGAGATTGGTTCTGCCCTCGCAGCTCTTGGTTTTGTCCTTGTAAATCCTTGCATTGTTGCTGCAGCAGTTGGTTCTGGTTTTGTAATTTTTGCTTTTTGGGATAGGTGTAACACAGCCCCGCAAGCATTGCGCAAAACATCAATTCGAGTACAAGTGGTAGGATCATGGTTCTGGATGAACATGGAGTTCGTTGCCATCGCGTTTGATTTGCCCTTCGAGTTCGCGTACGCGCTTGAGGAGCGATGGAAGTTTTTCCCTAACGGTGTAGAAGCGATTCGCTTTGCCATATTCCATTGCCGGCGTACCGCGCAGGAATGATTTTGGCGGAATATTTTTGGCGATGCCGGATTGGGCCCCGACCATGCTGCCGCGACCGATGCGAATGTGTCCCGCAATACCCACTTGTCCCCCCAAAGTCACGTGGTCTTCAATGATCGTACTACCGGCGATGCCGACCTGAGAGACCAAAATACAATGAGCTCCAATGCGGACGTTATGGCCGATTTGGACCAGGTTATCGATTTTGGTACCGGAGCCTATAAGCGTTGTGGCGAATCGCGCGCGGTCGACGCAGCAGTTGGCACCGATTTCCACATCATCTTCGATGATGACGCAACCGATATGCGATAATTTTTCGTGATGCTCCTCGGCGTTTGTTTCATAACCGAATCCATCAGAACCGATAACGGTTCCAGAATGAATGATGACGCGCTTGCCGATTTGCGAATGGTTTAAAATCGTCACATGGGCCCATAATTTTGTATTTTCCTGGATATGACAATGCCGACCGATGACGACATGGGACTGGATTTCGACGTGAGCTTCGATGATGGAATTTTCGCCGATGATAACATAGGGCCCGATCGAAGCGGAAGGGTCGATCGATGCGCTTTCGGCCACAATGGCCGTTGGGTGGATACCTGCCAGTGCAGGTTTTTGCTGAAGCTGCTCGATGTGCTTGCAAAGTATACCCAAACTCCGAGAGGGCGATGGGCAGTGGAAAAACACCTGGTTATCCTGAGGTTGCCCAGCGTAGTCTTCGGGAACCAAGATTAGGGAAGCTCGGCAGGAAGCGACTTCGGAGCGGTATTTGGGGTTGGAGAGAAAGGAAGTATCCCCCGCTTCAGCTTCTGAAAGATTGGCGATACGGGAAATTTTTTGTGAAGATTGACCTACGATTCGGGAAGGTTTCAATAAAGCTTCCAGTTCCGAAAGAGAGAAAGCAATCATATTGCCCTGTATGGCAGAATTTTGTTCCCGTATGTCAACGAAGGAAGCTTCGGAAAAAGCTGCTAATCAAAGCAAATTTTTTGAAAAAAATCCTTATTAAGATTCCAGAAAGGATGGCCACCAGTAAACTAAAAGGATGACCGCCAGTAAACTAAAAATAACAAGGGGTGAAGGAGTCTTTAAGATTTCAGAAAGGATGTTCATCAGGAAACTAGAAATAACAAGAGGTATTACTGCTTCCCGCCTTTTGGCCCTTTTCTCACTAAAGATTTTCTTGATCTTTTCGGCTTTAACTTTCAGAATATTTTCTCCTCCCCATTTGTGAGAATGATTTTCTGTTTTATGGAATATCTCTATTCGATCGCCCTTTTCCAAATTTTTTGGTACATTTTTGCGAGGGCAATCTACTAGTATCTCTACTGGGTTGTGATCTGGATTGCAGCCAAGTTGAAAAGAGAGGAGAGACGTATCATATAAAGAAAAGCGTAAATGTAAGCGTTTTGGCTCCAGAAATGAAAGTGGATATGTATCTAATTCTATAACTTCTGAATAAATTATTCCTGGCCTCTTCATAAGAGGCATCTTTTGAGGCATCTTTTCGATTTGAATCTTCTCAGCCATGATGACGACGATATGATGAAAGATGGAAAAAGAGTTATAATTACGATATGTAGGGAGTGATAACCATTCAGGCTCTATGGTTTTCTCTGAAAAACTTTGCTCCTCATGAAATATGTGTATTTTCCACGCTTCCTTTAATTCTTCTAACTTATTTTTGGAATGTACGGCGATCAGATAAACATAGCCTTCTGGTGAAGGACCAGGACTATCAAATTTCGTTACAGATACATAAAGACAGAAATATTGCATTTTCTTTTTGCCTATCTTTGGCAGCAGATTTTCTGTGTGTTCTATTTTATGCTTTTTGCATCGTTCTAAAAATTCATCTTTGCCGCCTTTAAGTTCTTCGACGTCATTGCAGCATTTCGAGGGATTATATGCTGTGCCTGTGGTGTTTTTAATGGTTTTTTTGAGTAACTTTTTTCTGTTAATCCAAAATTTAAACATAGGGAGTCTCTAATAAAATACACTGTTTGGGGCTTATCAATGTTTTTTTAGATTCCTCCGAAAGAAAGCTCATGCAGTTCCTTATTGCTCTTTGGTAAGATGGTCCAGGCCTTGGGAGTGTTTGCTCTGCCCTGCCGCCTTTGAGCCCTTCGGGCTCTGGCCCGCTACGCGGGCCGCGATGAGGAAAAATGAA
>JAIRRP010000068.1 GCA_031255915.1 Puniceicoccales bacterium
GCAGAAGCTCTGCCTCTTGGAAAAATGGACCGAGAAGCTGGAGACCGATGGGCAGGTTTTCCTTTGAAAAGCCGCAGGGAATAGAAATGCCTGGGATTCCTGCTAGGTTGGCGGAAGCGGTATAAATATCGCTGAGGTACATCGCCAAAGGATCATTTGCCCTAGCACCAATTTTGAAAGCCGTCGTAGGACTTGTCGGCGTGAGCAGCAAATCTGCTTTTTGAAATACCTGGAGAAAGTCGTTGCGTATCAAAGTCCTAATTTTTTGGGCACGAAGATATTGGGCATCATAGTAGCCGCTGCTGAGAACAAAAGTACCGAGCATGATGCGGCGTTTTACTTCCGGACCGAAGCCCTCACTGCGCGATCGGGAATAGATGTCGATGGCATTGGTGTGCTGGCTGCGGTGGGTATAGCGAATACCATCGAAACGAGCTAAATTGGACGACGCTTCGGCGGTGGACACGAGGTAATACACCGGAATGGTATATTGAGTATGGGGCAAGGTAACTTCGAGTATTTCATGACCCTGCGAGCGGTAAAAGGTGATGGCTGATTCGATGGCGGTTCGTACTTCAGAATCCAGCCCTTCCTGAAAATATTCCTTGGGAATCCCTATGCGTCTGTGAGGCACAGGGTTATGTAAAATTTGGCTGTAGTTCGGTACCTCCATGGGTAAGCTCGTCGAATCACGGTGGTCATGTCCAGCGATGGCTTGTAGCAGCAGGGCTGCATCTTCGACATTGCGCGTTATGGGGCCGATTTGATCCAGGGAACTTGCAAAAGCCACGAGCCCATAACGGCTGACACGGCCATAGGTCGGCTTTAGTCCGCAAACGCCGCAGAGCGATGCGGGCTGGCGAACAGAGCCACCCGTATCGGAGCCTAGGGTAAGGGGTGCCTGCTGTGCGGCGGCAGCAGCGCTGCAACCGCCACTACTACCTCCCGGGACGCATTCTAGATTCCATGGATTACGGGTTGTGGAAAATGCTGAATTTTCCGTGGATGACCCCATTGCGAATTCATCGAGATTGAGTCGTCCCCAGAGAACGACTCCCTGTCGTTTCAGTTTTTCGATGACCGTAGCATCGTTAGGGCTTCGGTAATGCTGCATAAACCGACTGCCTCAGGTCAAGGGTTGATCATTTTCGCAGATGATGTCTTTGATGCTGATGGGAATTCCATCAAGTGGCCCGCATGTGGAACCTTTTTGTCGCCGTCGATCCGATGCCCGAGCTTGGTCAAGGGTATATTCTGCATCGTAGGAAATGAAAGCATGTAGCTTTCCCTCAAGCCGTTCCGTGTTCTCGATGAAGGATTTTGTGATTTCTTCAGAGGAGACTTCCTTTGCCTGAAGGAGGTGAGAGAGCTCTGTGGCGCTGAGCTGATGGAGTTGCGATGTCATAATAAAGGCCCTTTATTCCACTACCTTGGGGACGACAAGTTGGTGCTGGCGCTGTTTCGGAGCGTTCAGTAGGGCTTCGTGACAACTCAGAGTAGGCGTCAGGACATCGTCGCGCCAGACATTGGAACTGGGAATGGCATGGGCCGTAGGCTCGATATGCTCCACTTCAAGTTGCTGAGTCGTCTCAAAATAGCCCAAGATAGTCGCAAATTGCTCCTTAAGTTGCTGACGTTCTTCTCCTTCTAGGTCTATCCGCACTAACCGAGCAATTTTATCGATGTCGAAATCTTCCATAGCCACGCTAATTCTATAACGTTTTTCGTAACGGATAGGGAGTTCAGGTGTGAGGTCAAGGATCAACGGGATAATATTATTGTTGTGGAAGGCGATGAAAGTCCCTTTAAAAGTCCGTTGAAATGGCAAAAAGTTCATGCAAAACCTACTTTTAGATATCCGTGATGCTTGTGTTTCCTACAGTAAACGCCGTTTTTTGGGACGCTTCGTGACTCATTTTTATGCCCTCGAAAAGGTTTCTCTGCAAATTCAGCCCGGCGAATCCGTAGGATTAGTGGGAGAAAGCGGTAGTGGAAAATCTACTCTTGGAAAAGTTGTAGCCGGACTGGTTCCGCTGGCGAGTGGTTCTCTTTCCTTCTGTGGCCAACTGTTTCATGGGCGTGAATTTTGTCATCAGCCTTTGCGCCTGCGCAAGGAAATTCAGATGATTCACCAGGATTTTCATGGAACATTGGATCCGAAGATGACCATTTTTGCCACCATTGAAGAGGCGCTTGTTTTGCATTTTCCAGAACATTCGTGCTCATGGCGCAAGCAGAGGATAGAGCAGCTTTTGCAGCAGGTTGGATTGTCGCCGCCGATGGCTTTTTATTGCCCAAGACAGCTGTCGGGTGGCCAGAGACAGCGCGTCAATATCGCAAGGGCATTAGCCGTCGAGCCGCGCCTATTGATCTGCGATGAGGTCGTGAGCGCACTTGACGTCTCTGTTCAGGCGCAGATTCTCAATTTGCTATCCTCACTTCGTGAGCAGAGTTCTCTGGCCATGCTTTTTATCTCGCATGATATGGCGGTTGTGGAACGTATGTGTGATTCCATATGTGTATTGAATGCGGGAAAAATGGTGGAAAATGGTACGACGGAGGAAGTCTGCTATCATCCACGCGATCCTTATACGCAGCAACTCATTCAGGCGGTGCCGGACATATAGTTGCGGTATTCCAGTCACTTTAGGTGGAGGTGGATTGCTTTTCGGCCCTTTGGGAGGCCGGCGGGTTCTTCGGTTTGCCGCCTTTGAGCCCTTCGGGCTCTTGCCCGCGATGCGGGCCGCGCTAAGGAAAAATGAAAGCTCCCGCTTTGCATTTTTCTTTAGCGCAAAGGCGGCAAACCCGGTGCTCAGATCCTCATCGGTAGTGGGATAGTCAAGAGGGTTCCGTAGGCACTATCATGATTCTCGGGAAAAAGTTTTGAAATACTATCGCTACGGTGACTTTTATGCATCTACTCATAGATGTGATATTGCCATGGAGCGAAATTTGTCCGTTGTGTTTCTGTTCCGTATCTTCATGATAAGGTGAAGGTATATTTTTATGCAATCAACTATTGGGAAAGTTTTGTCGGAAAGACGTCTGAAGCTTGGATTTTCTCTGGAAGAAGTCGCCGAAGCGACCAAAATAAGGATCGATTATCTGAAGGCCATTGAGCAGGAACAGTTGGATTTCGACCTTCCTGACATCTATAAGCGCGGATTTATAAGGATCTACGCGGAGCACTTGGGGCTCGATCTCAAGGAAGTAATGAGTTCTTGTCCTATTCCTCCCTATGAATCCTTAGTATCTAGCGAAAAACGAAGGGAGATGGTTTCGACGGTTGCGCGTAAGCAAGCCGCTTATGTGGCGATAGAACCGGAAACGATGGACAAAGAATCGACGGTGGAAGATGATCATCTACAGCCAAGTACCGGAGGAACTCCGTACCGAACGATACTGATGGTTGCGGGTGTAGTGGTGACGATTTTACTACTTATCATCGGCATTTCACTCCTTTCCCGCAAGTCTGCAGGAACAAAAAAAGAGGCATCATCCATAGTGACATCTTTTGAAAAAATAGCGCCGCAGCGAGAGATATTACTGCGAGCAAAAGGAGCCGCTAAGCTCATTGTTCGGGATCGCGATTCCAAAGAGAGGCTCTATACGGGTTCCTTGAAGGATGGCGAGGAGCGTTATGTCGAATATGAAAAACCCATTCAGGTCTATTACGATAAGGGGGAACTTTTATCGATAGAAATGGCTAATGGAGAAATTTTACATCCCGAAAAAGGTCGTGGCGGCATCGAGATAAAGTGATACGGAGTTTGTTCCAGAAAGAGCATCGCGATGTCATCCCAATACGGCTTTTGAATCTATGGGAAACAAGGAAAAAGATTTTTCTCATTATTCCCTTTTTCGCAAGGTGAGTCGATGGATCTATGCATGTATCGGGATGTCTGTTTTTCTCATCATTCTCTTTGTTTCTCAGAAATATTTTATGCGCTATGATTTCTGTGGGAAGCGTTCTTCCGTGCTCTCGAAAGAATTGGTTTCTGCCCTGAAAAATTTAAGACATTCCACGGATATTTACGTATTGTTGCCATCCCATGATGATGAATTTACGCAGGATTTTGGACATCATATCCGACACCTTTTACGGGAATGTGTGGCGGTTTGTCCTCACAAATTACAGGTCCATTATACGAATACATTGCCGTTATCGGTGACGCTGGAAGCGCCAATTCCTGATTTACGGCTATTACCGGAAAAACATTCATTGTTGTTGGTATCGGGTGGTGATTATCGGAGAATCGATGGGAAAAAACTATACCGTTTTTCTCCTAAGGGAGGCTTGGAATTTTATGGAGAATCGGAGCTATTGGCTCAATTGCGAGGGCTGCAGAACTCTTTCAAGAAGAAAATTTATTTCTTGGTGGGACATGGCGAGATGTTTCTGCGGAGTACACACGCGATGAATGGGCTTTCCTGGGCCGCATCATTTTTGGAAAGAAATAATTATCTCATCGAGGAATTAGACCTGAGGCAGAGGAATGAAATACCGAAAGATGCGAGTGTCATCGTAATAGCGGGTGCGTTATCGCCATTAATGAAAACCGAGATAGAGCTATTGGAAAGTTATCTAGAAGATCGTGCGGGGCGTTTACTGGTATGGTTGGCACCATTTTATCCCCATGGGATGGAGCGGTTATTTTTCCATCGCGGTATTTGGGTCGATCCTCATCTCATTGTGGATAGAAATTTTGAAAATGTACTGCCGTCCAATGAAGTTATCATCACGCGTTTTGCCGATCACGAAGCGACAAGGCCCGTATTTCAGCAAAAACTGGGTGTTCTCATGGGTCATATGCAATCCGTTCAACCGGATCGAGATGCACCATCACTGGATCATCAAATGGTTATCCCTCTTTTGTGGAGTTCTGATAGCGCCAATGCCCGCTTTTTTAACGAAAAAGCTTCTCCCGAGGTAGAGAAGGAAATATCCCCTCGTCAGGAAGAAACATCGGGTCTATTTCCTTTGGGAATTCTTTCGGAGCGCGGTTCTAATCCAAGTCTTGGAATCGCAATGGATCATGGTAAACTCATGGTGATGGGGAATGTCGATGCAATTACCAATAGTCGCATTCAGTCATTGGGAAATCGTCAGTTTTTATTGGGTTTAATTCAGTACCTTCTGGAAGATAAGGAGTTATCATCGTTACCTTCGGTGGAGGTGTCGGCATATCGCCTACAGATGACGAGGGCGCAGATGCAAAAGTGTTGGAAGGTATTTCTCATACCCGGATTGCTCGTGCTATTCCTGGCTTTGGGAGTTTATATCGCTCGTAGAGATTCATAGACATGCCATTGCTATTTCGGGTCCTTCTATCATGTGCCCTCCTGGGCATATCGGCCATTACGGCTTTGAAGTGCTATCGAGGGAATATGATGCGGGATGAGCCCACGGAGGTCGTGATAGACCATAAGCCGTATTGTGTTCGAATTGCTTTAGAAGATGCTCTTGCCGGTATCCGTTGGAGCTGGATTCGAGAGGCTTGGGGTTCCTCATGGCAGATGAATGAGCCCATAAAATGGCCCGCCAATCCATTTGTCATAGATCAATTGTTGGCGGGCTTGGACCTATTTCCAGGATCGGCCATCACGAGAGAGGAAGTGGCGTCGGAGAGTAATCCGGACAAGAAAAAAAAGCTGAGTTTTTTTTCTAAATCGGGCGAGGTATCGTTTGAATTGATTGCGGATGGAATTTGGGAAAGAGAACAGAAGCTTTGGTCGCCATTTCCGGAATGTTGGAAATGCCTACAGGATCCTTCTTGGAAGGAGATTTTGAAGACACAGCTTTGGGATTTGGATATTTCGAGGATCGATGGGATACTTTTGGAATTCGCCAAGAAGGAAAAAAAGTATGTCCTCTTGAAAAGAGAAGGTCTATGGACTCTGGAAAATACGACACTGAGGCTGTCGACGGAGAAGGTAAATAAATTTCTGGCCCTTGTGTTAGCGCTTGAAATAGATCAGTTCTTGCCGGAGCAGACGCAGAATACTTTTGCGTTAGGTTTTCAAGTTCCTGATTGTCGTTTGACATTACTCTGCGGGCAGGAGCCTCA
Organism: Puniceicoccales bacterium; assembly: GCA_031255915.1. Taxonomy (GTDB): domain Bacteria; phylum Verrucomicrobiota; class Verrucomicrobiia; order Opitutales; family JAIRLG01; genus JAIRLG01. Next base: position 6,069 of record JAIRRP010000068.1, read on the forward strand.
CGTTTTGGAAATCGGAAAATCGTTTTATAGGAAATCCCATCTGCGGTTTGCTAGACTTGTGCCATATGAAGTTATCTTTGCCTTACCATGTGATTTTTTGCATGGTCTTTCCGATCCTCGTGCACTTTTTCTAGAAGATGTTTGGGAGAATGTTTCTTGAATCAGAATTTTTTTTGTAAATTGAGATGGAATCACGTCGCATAGTCATTGCTTGTGGAGGTTCAGGTGGGCATTTGGCTCCGGGGATTGCTCTGGCTGAAGAAGGGTCGATGCGCGGCTATCAGCCCGTACTTTTCGTGAGCTCGAAAACGGTCGATCGGCGAATGTTGGCGAAATATTCCTCATGGCAGGTGGTCTCTTTGCCAGCGGAGCCTTTGCTGTTAACGCCGTGGAAGTTTTTGCGATTCTGTCACTCCCAGGTGATTTCTTTTGCAAAAACACTTTACTTTTTGATGCGCAATCCCACCGAGGCCATCATCGTCATGGGGGGATTCATCTCTCTATCGGTCGCAGTGGCTGGATTTTTAAAGCGAATACCTATTTTTATTCATGAATCCAATCGAATCCCTGGAAAAATAACGCGTTGGTTGGCCGTATTGGCGAAACGCATATACGTGCCGAAAGGGTGCGCCATTCCGCAAGCGGAATGGGTCCACAAGATAAGGAATTGTGGGTATCCATTGAGGTCGGAATTTTCCGAAGCAATGTTGTCTGCCAAGAATGCTTCTAAGGAAAGTTCAAAAGAGGGGCTGACATTGGTGTTACTGGGCGGAAGTCAGGGAGCAAAAGCGCTTAATGATTGGTTTTGTGAACATGTTCTTGAGTTGAAAAAACTGGTGAAGAATCTCGTGTGTGTGACGGGACAAGCCTATTACGAGGAGCATAAAGAAGTGCTAGAGCCCACTCATCAAGCTAGTCCCAATATTCGTTTTTTGTCATTTTGCGATGATATGCCATCGCTTCTGGCGGAAGCGGATGTCGTCATTGCCCGTGCAGGTGCTGGAACCATTGCGGAATGTATGTATTGTGAAACACCGATGATTCTTGTTCCTCTACCGTCAGCAGCGGATGATCATCAACAAGCTAATGCGGAATGGGCTCAAAAATTAGGCTGTGCGTATGTGGTCAAGGAAGCGGAATTGGACTTTTTATTCCCATTGGTGAAATGGATAACAGCTTCTCCTGGAATTTTGGCGCACATGCAGCATCAAATCCGTACAGAAAAAGAAGAAGACGTTCGTAAGCCAATGATGAATGACATTCTTGGAATACTGGCTGGCGAAGATGCTCGCGAACATTAGTCCTTACAAAGACTCTTATCAAAAGATGCGGAAAGAGAATTAAGAATAGCCAAACATTGATTTCGAAGATATTTTTCTAAACGTAATTCGTTTATGAAGTTTATAATTTCTAAAAATGCATTTTCCGATGGTCTTCAGCAGGTCTTGCATGTGGTGAATACACGAGCATCTCTGCCGATTTTATCCCATGTGAAGATAGATGTTTACGGACGACATGTGACATTGACGACAACGAACTTAGATCTCGGTATCCAATGTCATATGGCAGCCGTTGTTGAGTCCGAGGGCTCTGTGACATTACCGGTGAAGAAATTAGCGACTATTGTAAAAGCTTTACCGGGCAGTGAAGTCTCCGTTGAAGAGGGTTCTAAAGCGCAAATCACCCTTCGGGCCGGTGCTTCGACATTTAAGATAAGCGGGTTAGGCGCGGAAGAATTTCCAAAGCTTTCGACATTTACGGAAGCTCATGAGATGCAATTCGAGCAGAATAAGTTGAAGGAGATGTTGTGTAAAGTTTCCTATGCCCAATCCCATGATGAGAATCGCTATCTTCTCAATGGGGTTTTCTTTTCCTTCGAGGATGAAGCGTTGTATTTAGTCGCCACGGATGGTCGTCGCTTGGGACTGGTCCGTAAAGTGATGGGCGAGAGGACGGAATCTTATCCCAGTATTATTTTGCCGGCGAGAACGGTGTCGGAATTAGAGCGTCTACTAGGTCACGGGAAATACGTCCATTTGAAATTCAATGAAAAACAAGTATCCTTCGATATCGCCGTAGATGTTTCTGACGAGAAAGAAGTCACGTTGGAGGGAAGTATCGAGTTGATTTCAAAGGTAGTAGAGGGGCGTTATCCCAATTATAGGCAAGTCCTGCCTTCCTCTGTCGAACATCGCGTAAAAATTGATCGGGCGCTATTGTTGGAAATCGTACAGCGCGTAGCCCTTGTCGCGAGCGAAAGGAATTATTCGGTATGTCTCCGCATGGCTGATCAGGCATTGGAAGTGTCGGCTAAAAGCTCAGAATATGGCGAGGCTCACGAAAGTTTCCCCATCAGCTATGATGAAACTCCTGTGGAGATTGCCTTTAATCCGCAATTCTTGATCGAACCGCTCCGGACGCTTCAGGAAGATGATGTTTTTTTTGAATTCAAAGACGAGATGAGCCCGGGAGTATTGAAGACATTGGAAGATTTCAGCTGTGTCATCATGCCACTGCGCCTGCGCTAATAGATTTTCCGTTTATGGGGATGTTTACCATTATTTATATCTCTTTTCTGCTGATCTTAGGGACATTGGGTTGGGTAGGATGGTATTGGCATCGAGAGGCGTATTCGCCATCGCTTCAGGCCATATGGCTCTCCTGGCTGGAAGCTTTTGGTTTAGCTTTTGCGATTTTTCTCGTCACCTGGTATATTCCGGGGATCATTTACGGAATTTTAGGCCGATGGAGTAGCGTTATCGCCCAACGGAGTGACACCGAATGGATGTTTTTGATGAGTGGCTTTGGCCAAATGGCAAGTTTGGGATTTTTTTATTTTCTTGGATCCCGAGGCTTCTGGCTTTTCCCGAAAACGTGGGAATGTCGTCGTTCCTTGGGTGATATTTGCGCCATTGCTCTCAAGGCATTTTTATTGCTCCTGCCGTGTATCTGGGTTTTGAATCTCGTTTGGACTCTCTTTTCTATCTTTTTAGTGGATTCCTTTCCTTCTCTCTCATCTATCCTTGAGGATCAATTGCTCATTCAGCATTTTCATGAGATCACTTCGTGGCCGATGAGGTTGATCTTTTTTTTCTGTACGCTGATCTTGGCTCCCATAACGGAAGAGCTACTTTTTCGCTACGGGTTCTATCGGTTTTTAAAGGGCAAATGGAGCGCTCGTGCCGCTTGTTGGGCGACCTCGGTCGTATTTGCGCTTATGCATGTCCATTGGTTGTCCTTCGTTCCTCTTCTGGGGATAAGCCTTTTCCTCATTCATCTCTATGAGCGCGAGAAGCATCTCATGCCATGCATACTCGTCCATATGCTATTTAATGCCAATACGTTTGTATTGCTGTTTTTGGAAAAGGCCTAGATATGTGGCTGTTTTCAAAATGATAGGTGAGATTTTGGAGCTATTGGCATGCGTCGCTGTCTTTGGATTCCAAAGGAATCGCCCGCGTAGCGGGCCACGACAAAGCGATAAAAGCTTTTATCGCTTTGTCGCAAAGACAGCGACAGGAGCGCTGGAATGGGAAGATGGCTGGTTTTTTTAAAGATAAGACGCTGGAATGTTCCCTTTTGGAAGGTATTTTCTGTACCTCTTTAGAGGAAACGCACTCTCTGGCGAAGGCCTTTGCCATGGCTTTACCGGAAAATTCCATCGTGCATTTTCATGGAGACCTCGGCATGGGAAAGACGAGTTTTGTTCATGGAATGGCGAAAGCGTATGCTATTTCTACTCCCATTACGAGTCCCACATTTAATTTATGGGCTTTGTATAGAGGTACGCTCAATTTGTTCCATATCGATGCCTATCGGCTGCGATCTCAGGAAGAAATGGATGGCCTATACCTAGAGGATTTCCTAGAACTTCCCTATGTGGTTTGTGTGGAATGGCCGGAAAAAATACCAATGGGATACCTGCGGCCTTCCTCGCATTTATGGTTTTCTCAGGGAAGGGCAAATAATCCCGATGAGAGGATTATCCGCTTGTCATGGGAATGTTCAGCGGTACTCTAGTCCATTTGGGATATTTTATGGACGAACGCTGGCAGCATTTTCTAGAACATTTTCTGTGGTTTGAGGATTTGGGATTCGGAATCGATACTTCGCGGATTCATTTTCATGAACATTTTGAAGAGGAAATGCGGGCACATGTGGAAAACGCTCATCGGGCAATGTCGGCGTTGGAGGCGGGAGCTATAGCCAATCCCGATGAAAATCGGCAAGTTGGCCATTACTGGCTGCGAAATCCGAGTTTGGCGCCCAATCCTGAGATTCAGAATGAAATTTCGACCGTACATGGCGATGTAGAGGATTTTGTCCGGGGTGTACATATGGGAGAATTTTCCGGCGATGGTGGGATGTTTCAACACCTCCTATGCATAGGAATTGGTGGTTCGGCCCTCGGTACAAAATTCGTTGCCCATGCGCTGAAAAATTTGCCCAAACGGCATGTGTTGGAACTTCATTTTCTGGATAATACCGATCCCGATGGCATTGATCAGGAATTGGAAATCCTGAAAGGTGCTCTTGGAAAGACGTTGGTTTTGGTGATTTCCAAATCGGGGACAACTCCGGAGACCCGTAATGGAATGCTAGAAACCATGAAGGCTTATGAGCAGGAAGGTATCGCTTTTTCTCGTCATGCCGTGGCCATCACATGCAGGGGGAGCTCTTTAGACCAACAGGCCCGAAGGGAAGGTTGGCTGCATGTCTTCCCGATGTGGGATTGGGTCGGAGGCCGAACCAGTGTGATGTCCGTGGTGGGGCTGCTTCCGTTGGCGTTGTTGGGAATGGATACCAAAGGTCTTCTGGCAGGAGCACGGGCGATGGATACCTTGACGCGCGGAGCTGGAAAGGAAAATCCCGCAATGCGCCTGGCTTTAGCCTGGTATTCGGCCACCAATGGTAAAGGCGAAAAGGCGATGGTGGTCATTCCTTATAAAGATCGCTTATCTTTACTGACGGCTTATTTGCAGCAGTTGATCATGGAATCTTTGGGAAAGCGTACGGATTTCGATGGCAATTTTGTACGACAGGGATTGACGGTCTACGGAAACAAGGGTTCTACGGATCAGCATTCCTATGTCCAGCAACTGCGCGATGGTTTACAAAATTTTTTCGTGACCTTCGTGGAAGTCTTAAAGGACCGAGAAGTTGCTGAGACAAAGGCGATACTTCCCATTGCGACAGGGGATTACCTGGAAGGGTTTCTGCTGGGTACGCGTGAGGCACTCACAGAGGAAGCCTGTGATTCGATCACGATCACTTTGAGGGAAGTCAATGCGGCCTCAGTTGGAATGCTCATGGCGCTTTACGAACGAGCGGTCGGGTTTTATGCTCAATTCATCCGCATCAATGCCTATCACCAACCGGGAGTGGAAGCGGGGAAGAAAGCAGCGCAATCGCTTCTGGATGCGCAGGCATCTTTAGGCGAAATCTTCGAGCAATATGAGACTCCTTTGAGTATCCGAGAAATTGTGGAATTATTGCGAAAACATGAAGTATGCCTGGCGCCCGATATGGTGTTCAAGCTCCTTGAGCATCTCGTCGCCAATGGTCGCCTTAATGCCGAACGTCATGCCCATATGCACGATAACCGTTATTTCAAGAATACTTGACAAGAGAAAGGTGAAGGGGAATGTTAGTCCTCTTGAGAGGAGGTGAGCGATAGTGTCTGTTGAAGTTAGATTGAGAAAAGGTGAAACAGTCGATAAGGCTTTACGTCGTCTAAAGAAGAAATTGGATCGCGAAGATGTTCTCCGGGGCGTACGGGCGAAGCGTTACTTCGAGAAACCATGTGAAAAACGCCGTCGCAAAGAAAAAGTCGCGAAGTTCAACAACATGTTGCGCCTGCGTTACGAGAATGCTTAGCCTAGCGTGAGTGTTGATTAGGAAATCGGATCGGAAATATCCGATTTCTAAGGTGTTCGTTGAATGATGGAAGTTTCGTGGGTGCCGGTTGAGTTTAATGATTGACCGCAAAGGAGCAAAATCCTACTGCTGGTCATTATTTTCCTAGAGGAGAGATGACAGAGTGGCCGATTGTGCAGCACTGGAAATGCTGTGTACCCCTAAAGGGTACCGAGGGTTCGAATCCCTCTCTCTCCGCCAGAAGGCTGATGGGTGCGCCTTAGAATGTATCGTCAAAATTAGGCAGCGAAAAGAGAGATGAAGCGGACATAGAATGCAGAAACAAAGGAGTGAATATTTTTAAAGTATCGAGTGGAAATGGAACGCCATTCTTTCATTTTAAGGAAAAAATTTTCAATGACAGGACGCTTTTTGTAGATATTTTTATCGTAAGGGCGTTGAGATTTTCTGTTGATCCTTGGTGGAATGATGGGAACAATGCCATGGGAGGAAAGAGAAAAGACGATTCCGTCGGAATCATAGGCTTTATCGGCGAGAACACAAGTGATATCTAGGGATGCGACCCATTCCAGTGTCTGCTTGCAATCCGGTTCTGTACCTTCCGTTGCAATGACTTTGAGCGAATGACCAACCTTATCCACGGCCACAGGTCATTTCGTATGGGGCCACCTTTTGTGCGAGCCATTCTCTGACTGCCTCCTTTCGCTCCAGTACCGTGCTGGTGAACTTTGATGTGGGTGGAATCCACCATTACCCATTCTAAGTCTGGCTCGCCATATAGATTGTCGACCAATTTTTTTCATACACCGCGATCCCCCCAGCGGCTGAATCTGCGGTGTGTGTTTTTCCAATCTCCAAAGTCCGGCGGAAGGTCTCTCCAGGGACCCTAGTCCTCAGTATCCAAAACACTGCATTTATAGAATCGATTATCTTTTCCGTGTCGCCCAAGCGTCCCCTTCCTTCATCAGCAGCAACCTTTCCATCTTGTTCCATAATCCATCTGACACGTCATGTTTCCTATGTATCCTCTTTTCCATTCTCTCTTTCTTCCTTCTCTTTTTCCCTTTGTTCATCTTTTTTGACGACATTTTCTAAACCTCTCGATGAAAAGACGAAAACCAACTCCGCTAGAGGTGCCAATCTCTCATCAACATCACATCCGTCGCGTTCTGTTGGCTGTCTTTACAATAGGCAAATGAAAATTTGCCTATTGTGGTCCGCTTTGCAGGCGATTCTTTTGAAATCCAAAGACAGTTAAATCCACTAATTTCTTCCAGGCCCTACATCGCAGCATTTATTATCTTGAGAAATTACACGAGTTTCTTCATTTCCCATCTATTGCCGTCTTTGCCCGATGGTGTAACGGTAGCACAACGGATTCTGGATCCATTTGTCCAGGTTCGAATCCTGGTCGGGCAGCCAATTTTGAAGAAGCAGGAAATTATCCTCCACTGCATGGGCCCCTGTCGTGTAGGATCTGGCTGTGCCTTTCAGCAGCGCGTACAGCGTAAAGCTCTCTATTAGAAACTTCCTACAGGAAAATCTCTTCCGTAAAAAAATCGAAAGCTCCCATACTCACAAGGCTTGACAAATATAAGAGAGCGTGCTAAAGGGTGTCGTCAAAAAAGCTGACAAAGGAAAAAAGAGAAGGAAGAAAGAGGGAATGGAAAGAGGATACATAGGAAACATGACGTGTCAGATGGATTGTGGAACAAGATGGAAAGGTTGCTGCTGATGAAGGAAGGGGACGCTTGGGCGACACGGAAAAGATAATCGATTCTATAAATGCAGTGTTTTGGATAC
>JAIRRP010000009.1 GCA_031255915.1 Puniceicoccales bacterium
TGGACGAAAAAGATACGAATTTCCGAAAGTCCATGGGCGCGTGCTGCCCGAATGTAATCCTGTTGCAGGACCTGAGAAATACCATTACGCGACAGGCGTGCGATGTAAGCGGCATAGAAGAGGCCCAACGTGAACGATGGAAGGATCTTTTGATGCCATTCGGACCAGCCGGTACAGGCGACCCAATGGAGCTTGTAGGCAAAGATATAAGCCAAGAATGGCCCCATGACAAAGGTAGGTAAACAGATGCCGAACATGGCAAGTCCCATGGAGGTGACATCGATTTTGGTATAGGGATGGAAGGCGCTGATGGAACCCCATAGAAGTCCGAGGGAAATGGCAATTATCATGGCATAGAATCCGAGTTCTGCACTGACGATGATCTTTTGCTTGACGAGTTCTTTTACGTCCCAACCGGCGTATTTGTAAGAAGGGCCTAGGTCGCCATGGAGAAGGTTAAAGAGATACCGACCGTATTGCTGAAGGGGCGAACGATCGAGCCCATAGCGGGCATCCATAGCGGCCTGAATTTCCGGCGCGACTTTTCTTTCCGCATCGAAGGGACCGCCGGGAGCCATTTGCGTGAGGAAAAATGTGAATGTAATGACGCAGAAAAGGACGCACAGGGTAATTAAAAGCCGTTTGAATAAAAAACTGAACATAAAAAATTAGGGATAATACCGAATGAAGGCGCTTTGGCGCAATTGCTGAATCCAAGCATCGTAACCCTCTTGCTGTCGCTGTTCGAATAACGTTTTTTGGATATCTCTGTAAACTTCTGCGAGTGTGTAACGATACTCGGCCTGGAGATCAACCACATAAAGTAGGAGAAAAGCCTCTGAAATTTCTATCCAGGGAGTGTGTTCGCCGATGGCAATCTTCTGTACCGCCTGTCGTAGCTCCGGTCGAAGATCATCTAGTGTTAGCCATCCTAGATCCTGATAGCGTATTTTCGGAATTCGTGTTTGCCAAAGAGAGAGCATTTCTGCCAACGTCCTTCCCTGAGGCCATGTGGTGAGCAGCTGCTCTAGTATAGCCTTTAGGTTTTCTTCCGAACCTATGGGAACTAGGACTTGCTGTAGACAAATCTGAGTTTTGCGACAGTAAGTCTCCGGGTGTTGTTCATAATGAAGACGGATGTCTTGAGGTGAAATAAGCTCTTTCCTATGTTCCTCGCACATGAAATGGACGATGGCATACTGTCGAATCTCTTCCTTAAATTCGCGAAGAGATTTCCCATTCTGATGAAGATGTTCTGAAAATTGCAAGCGCTGATTGTGGAAATGCTCGCGGAGGTATTGTTGGTAATGCTGCTCGATAAAGGATTCCGGAATTTTTCCCTTTTTGCGTTCAAACTCCTTTACGATGAGGGTGCGCTCTATCATCGTTTCCAGGTGATTTTTAAGGGCAAGTTGGAATTCTTCACCTGTTGGCTGCGCACTGGAAGAGGCGATGGAAGCCTGCCAGTCGCGATGCAACTGCTCCTGCGTTATGATTTGGTCTTCCACAAGAGCGACGATGCGATTTTGATAAGCGACACTGGTGACGCTTTGGCAGCATATCCCCAAGGCGCAGCTTATACCAATAAAGCAGGATCGAAAATTCATAAACTGGGAGCACGGTGATGAGATTATTCTTACTTTCAAGTAGAAAGGAAGAGTACGCCACATCTCGAGATACGGAGGATAGTGAGATGTTGTCCGTTTTGAATTCCGGAAGGATCGACCATTTTATGGATTATGAGGAGATGAACGAAATGCATCCACTGCAAAGGTAGTGAATAAAAGGAGAAGGTTGCTGGGTCGTAATATTTTCTGAATCAGTGGTTTGTTGAGTTGCGATATTTTCCTGAATCCACGAGGCCAACGCGTCGTTGGGACTTTGAAGGTGAGACAGGTCGATGACGGAGCGAAGGAACCCATTGGCAAGACCTCAAGAGGTCGTTGTGCCGTCGTTAGGCTCCTCCTGAGAAGGAATTTGCTGAGTCGTAATGTTTTCTGAATCAGCAGTTTGTTGAGTCGCGATGTTTTCTTGAATCCACGAGGCCAACGCGCCGTTAGGATTTTGAAGGTGGGGCAAATCGATGACGAAATGGTGTTTACCTGTACTGCGGGCGACCAGTGGAAGGCCGTAGTGAAAATCCTTGAAATAGAGCTCGCATACGGATCTCAGTGTTTTTCCGGAATGTTGGGATTGTTCTTGTAGAAATGACATTACCTTTTCTGTGAGCTCGAGAGAGAGACCATACGCTTTCAGGAAGGAATCACAGAAACGCGTTATGGCTTCGCGAGAAGAGGTGGGATATTCCTTCTGGGCCTGAAGTAACATCAACTGCAATGCGGGCAATGGGTCGCGGACAATATCGGCGGTGAGCTGAAAATGTTTAACCGTCGTCGAGGGGAGATCGAATTTGAAGTCACGGAGACATGTTTCTAGGACAGTAAGTAGGCCGCGGGCGCCGGTCTTTTCCTCTTCGGCCATGGTGGAGATAAGATCGAGAGCATCATCCGTAACTTCCAGCTGAATGCCGTAGCCGAGGAAGTCTTCTTGGTACTGTCGGAGTATGGAACCTTCGGAAGAGCTGAGGATTTGTTTCAGTTCTTTCTTTTTTAGGGATTGGCATGCGACGCGAACTGGCAGACGCCCAATGAATTCAGGTTCAAAACCATAGCGAATAAAATCTTCCGTTTTTACTTTTTGAAAATAGACATCCGTATCTGTCCGTGGATCTTGGCTTTTCCCATTAAATCCGATGGAGCTTGCGCCTATCCGCTGCTTGATAATTTCTTCCAATTTATCAAAGGCACCGCTGACGATGAATAGGATATGGCGAGTGGAAATGGTGTCGGCCTGTTGCTTTTGACGCGATAGGTTCATCATGGAGCGCATCTGCCTTACCATATCATTGGGGCCAAGGATATTCACATCCGTGTCCTCCATGAGTTTTAGGAGATTGATCTGAACACCGCGCCCGGAGATATCGCGACTATCTCCGCTACCGGCAATTTTATCGACTTCATCGATGAAGATAATTCCATATTGGGCCAGGTTGACATCTCCATTGGCGGCTTTGACGAGGTCACGGACGAGGTCTTCTACATCGCTTCCGACATAGCCTGTTTCGGAAAACTTCGTCGCATCGGCCTTGATGAATGGCACACCGATGAGCTTGGCGATGTTGCGGACGAGATAGGTTTTCCCAACACCGGTGGGCCCGAGAATGAGGAGATTTTGTTTGCTGTAATCCTGATCCTTTTGCGTTGGGTTTTCGATGCAGCGCCGCACGTGATGATAATGGTCGCAAATGGCGACAGAAAGTACCTTTTTGGCGGCATGCTGCTCGATGACAAAGCGATCGAGGTAATCTTTAATTTCGCGAGGTTTAAAGTTAAAACTTTCGATTTTATCGAGGGGGCGAATAGCTTCCTTTTCCGCACTACTGGTATTGGAGGGAGCCTTTTGGGTTTCTTCGTATACCAATGGCGTTATTTGGATGTTCGTCGCTTTCCCAAGGATCTCACCGAATTTTTTTGTGAGTTCTTCCAAGGGATTGAGAGTCTCGTCATCATGACCTTCACCAAGAAGGAATCGCATAACAGCCATTATAGACCTAAAATTACCCGTTGGGCAATAACGAAGATGTCGAGAAGACATAGATAAAATCTTTTGTAAAAGTGTATCCCTTGTCCTGTCTTTGGGACAGGCAAACTTTTCTGTTTTTTGACCACTCCTGTGCCTCGGGAGATAGCCCATTTTTTTAATAAGAAGATCAGGATCGGCGGCGCTGGAATTTATTCTGAAATTTCTCGACGCGGCCAGCTGTATCCACGAGACGCTTCTCGCCGGTATAAATCGGATGGGAATCCGACGTCACATCCCGGTAGATGAAGTCGTACTCTATCCCATTGATGCTCTCTTTATTCTTGGAGTGCAGTGTCGAGATGGTCAAAAAACGCTTGCCGGTGGAAATATCACAAAAACAAACGGGCCTGGTGACAGGATGGCTATCTTTTTTCATAATGATCGCTTCTTGGGTTAACCCTGACGTGCTTTAAAACGGGGATGGCTTTTACAGATGACGTAGACACGCCCTTTTCGACGGACGACTCGACAATCCGCATGGCGCTCCTTAAGCGATTTCAAAGACGACACGACTTTCATAAATTTCTACTTTCTCATGCGATTTTTATTCCCCGAAGGGAATTATTGCACCACCGCTGGTGTGGAGAGTTCCCAGGGAAGAATTTCCGATGGAGGCGTCAAGGTGTTTTTATCTGCCATGTACTTCGCTGAGATATGGTGTCGGATAATCGTGTTCCGATGGGTTTTGTGGTTCTTTTCCTCGGCTTGAAGGCGTCGGTTTTCGGTTTGCCACCTTTGCGGTAAGGAAAAATGCAAAGCGGGAGCTTTCATTTTTTCTTACCGCGGCCCGCGTAGCGGGCATGAGCCCGAAGGGCTCAAAGGTGGCAAACCCGCCGGTCAGGAAGGAGACGGTTAACAAAGGCGGTGATAAATGGAGAAATTTCTAAGAATATCCGAATGGAGCAATTGCCAGAGGATGTCGTCAAAATTAGACAGCCAAAAGAGAAATGGAACAGATGTGGAATGCAGAAACAAGTCTCCTATGTGTCCTTTTTTCCATTTCTTCTTTTTCTCCCTTTATCAATCTTTTATTTAACGACACCCTCTAGGCTAAAGTAACCCTCAAGCTTATTGAGGGGTTACGTTTTTTATTAGAGATAGGCGATCGTGTAATTTTAAAAAGATTGTCGTTGCCTGGAAAAGGCTTCTGATAAAGACATCATGTCACATGTCTCTTTATGGCGCGATCCTCAGCGGCTCCTGCTTTTGGCGGGGCCCTGTTCCTTGGAAAGTCCAGAAATTTCGCTAGAAGTAGCGGCATTTCTCTCCTCGCTTCAAAAAAAATATCCGGAATTGCAGGTGGTCTTCAAGGGCTCTTTCGATAAGGCCAATCGCTCTTCTATCCACAGCCCGAGAGGAGTTGGCCTTCAACGCGGACTCGAAATCCTCAAGGCCGTCAAAACGACCTATTCACTGCCCGTCACCACCGATTTTCATCTCCCGGAACAGGCACAATCCATAGCGACGATTTGTGACGTCGTGCAAATCCCTGCCTTTTTGTGCCGGCAGACCGACATGCTCATCGCCGCTGCCCGGACAGGAAAAACGGTCTCCATCAAAAAGGGACAATTCCTGTCCCCGAAAGAGATGAGGTATGTCGTCGAAAAGCTACGCGAAGCAGATGCTCAGGAAATTTGGCAAATGGAACGCGGCGCTTCCTTTGGCTACCAAAATCTCGTGGTCGATATGCGCGGATTTGCCATCATGAAGGCATTCTCGCCAACCGTTATCTTTGACGCTACCCACAGTGTACAGATTCCTGGTGGCAATGCCGGCATCACTCAAGGAGAACGCGTTTTCACTCCTATTTTAGCCCGAGCAGCTCTGGCTGCTGGAGCCAATGGACTCTTTTTCGAAGTGCATCCCGATGTCGCTCATGCCACCTGTGATGCAGCCAATCAGTGCCCTATGGACATTTTCGAAGGCATCATTTCCTCATGTCTTGCCGTCTGGAAACTCTGCCGTAGCTGGACAGCACAGGAATCCATCGAGTAATTTTTTTCCTCCATACATTGCCTAAAGGATGTCGTTAACAATCAGGCAGCCAAAAGAGAGATGAAACAAATGTGGAAACAAGTCTCTTATGTGTCCTTTTTTCTTCCTTCTCTTTTTTCCTTTGTCAACTTTTTTGATGACACCCTCTAGAATCTCTGCTAGGGCTAAGAAAAATTTCCAACAATCAAAAAACAAAATGCCTTGGCCCAGGATATCTAAAACAAACCTCCTGTCCGCTTACGCAAGCACCTCTCTTTTTGGGAGCGCAATCTTCACCATTCGTCCGTATTTCAGGCGAAAATTCCGCAACAGCAACGGAGTCTAATTCTCTGATGGAGAGCCGCTGCCAGGACATGGACCTTCCGATGAGCACTGTCCCATTGGACCTTGCCGTCGGTGAGGGCGAATAGCGTAAAATCCTTACCGCATCCGACATTTTTCCCGGGATGGACTTTTGTGCCACACTGCCGCATGAGGATACTGCCAGTGCGTACAGTCTCACCGGAATATCTCTTTACACCCAACCGTTGACCGGGACTATCCCGACCATTCCTCGAAGTTCCTTGTCCTTTCTTATGCGCCATGAGACATCCTCTTTAACTCGTTTTAATTAACTAGGCTACAATCGACTCAACCTTTATAACGGATAATTCCTGGCGGTGTCCGCGTTTGCGCTCATAACCCTTACGGCGCTTCTTCTTGAAGACAATTACCTTTTTTCCTCGCTTGTTTTCAAGAATATGGATGCGAACACTGGCGTCAGCGACATAGGGATTACCGATTTTCGCGTCAGAACCATCGCCGGCCATTAAAACTTCCTTGATCTCCAGATGATCGCCGGCCTGTGAATTTACATAACGATTGACGAAAAAAACATCTCCTTCAGAGACCGTCAATTGCTTCCCTTGTATCTTGATGATTGCCTTCATGGTCCGCATGAGCGATGGAGGGTGATAGAAGGTCGTCTTTTATGGAAAGCAAGTCTATTTTCTATTTTTGTTCCAAAGGGAGAGGCCACAGATTTTCGCGCCTGAGCAGTGCTTCGAGGTCAGGATCGCGTCCCATGAATTTTCTAAAGAGTTGGTCGGCATCGCAGAGATCCCCTTGGCTGAGGATGCATTGGCGGAAGCGATTTCCTGTTGCTTGATCGAGGGTTCCGTGTTGCTCAAAGGCGCTAAATGCGTCGGCGGCTAAAACCTGAGCCCAGAGGTAAGAGTAATAGCCGGCGGCGTAGCTCCCGCCAAAGATATGCTCGAACTGCGATGTGATGCTCGGTGTGCTGGCATTCCATTCAGGGCGATAGGGCAATAGGACTTTTTGCAATGTCTCTTCAAAGTGCTCATCCCTGTAAAGTTCGTAGTGCTGATGCAGTTCTATATCTAATTTGCTGAGGGAAAGCTGTCGCATCATGTTCATTCCTGACAGATGGTTTCTGGCGGAAATCATCGTCTGGAAAAGGGCTTTGGGAATAGATTCTCCTGTGACGTGATGGTGAGCAAATAGGTCCAAGCTTTTTGGATCCCAGCAGAAATTTTCCATCAGCTGCGAGGGAAGTTCGACGAAATCCCATACGACGTGGGTCGCGTTGAGCGAACCGATGTCGATTTTCCCAAAAAGTCCGTGAAGGAGGTGGCCGAATTCATGGAAGATGGTGATGACCTCGTCGTGCGTCAGTAGTGCCGGATGTTCGGAAGAAGGAGGAGTGAGGTTGCCGCAGATAACACCGACGGGATATTGATAAGCATCTTTATTCCGTTGTCCTGTGATGAGACTCTCCATCCAAGCACCGCTTCTCTTACTCGTTCTCGGGAACCAATCCGTATAGAAAGCGCCGATGTAGTTACCGGATGACTCGAAGATTTCGTAAAATTTAACACTGTCGTGCCAGACCGGAATACTGCCCATTGGGAATGAGGCATGGGAAGAACTATGCGTTGGACGTTCTTGAATGCGAATTCCGTACAATTGTTGAGTGACGGAAAATAGTCCCTGAAGGACGGAATCGACGGAAAAATAGGGGCGCAGAGCCTCTTCGTCGAAATGGTAAAGCTTTTGACGAAGCTTTTCGCTCCAGAAGGAAACATCCCACGGTTTAATGTCATCGGTGTTTTCCTGTTCGGCGTAAAAGTCCTTCAGTGTTTGGATATCTTTGTGGAAAAATGTCTCGATGCGCCGATGGAGATCCTCGATGAAGTGCAGCACTTGTTGGCCGTTTTTAGCCATGCGGCGGCGTAATAGGCAATCGGCGTACGTCTTTTCACCTAAGATGTGGGCACATTCATCCCTTAGGGCTAAGATTTCCCGAATGATGGGAAAATTCTCATAAGGCGCTTCCCGTCCGATGGCCAGATGAGCTTCCCAGAGCTTTTGCCTTAGGTCTCGTTTCTCGAGATACTGCAGGCAGGGCAAGAGACAGGGTGCCTGCAATGTCAGGTGGTAACGTCTTTTTTCAGAAGGGGAATCTATGATGGGAAGATTCTGAATGACGGATTCCGGGAGCCCACGGAGTTCTTCTGACGAGACGTCATGGGTCCAGGAATTTTTTGCGTCCAAGACGTTTTTTTCGAATTGATTCGAGAGATAGGAAAGTCGCTGTTCAATTTCCAGGATGCGCTCTTTTTTCTCGGGATCTAGATTGGCGCCATTGTCAATAAATCCTTCCAGAGTTCTCTGGAGATAGCGCGCGCGGACTTCAGGGAGCTGCTGTGCTTCCGGTGTGAGGGCATAGGATTGGACAATCTTCCAAAGCTTAGGCCGAAGCGGTAGAGAGGCATAGAATTGTGTGACTTCGGGAAGGACTTCGAGATAGGCTTTGCGCAGAGCTTCTGAATCACAAACGGCATTGAGATGATTTACTTTTGACCAAGCATTCTCGAGAACGTCGTCGAGATGGAGTAATACTTCAAGCGTATTTTCCCATGTGAGGTACTCGAGCGATGTTTGCTCAAGGGCTTCCAATCGCGTTTGGGCTTCTTTGAGTGCCAAACGGATATCCTCGACCATATAACAGGGCTGGAGCGAGGGCCATGGAATGGGCCATGAAGTGTCGAGAAATGGGTGACAGGATGACGGAGCCGTTTCAGCGCCACAGAGAACTTGCGTAGCGAGCTCCTGAGAAAGGGATGTGGTACCTAAATGAGTCGTTGAGGTTCCTTCTTTTTGCAAAAGTAGACTGTGTTGACAGGACATGCATCCCAAAGAGGCGGAAATCAAAGAAAATCTCAATAAAAAATCCCTGTTCATCGCGTAGATTAAGCGTACAATATCACTAAAGGCATTGTCTCCTTTTGAAAAGCATTAAAACAGGAAGAGGATATGAGAATTGCGATGGTAAGTCCGGAATGTAGCCCATGGGCCCAGACCGGGGGATTGGCGGATGCCGTAGCGGCTTTAGCGCGTAGCATCGCCCAACAAAGACACGATGTCCGGGTTTTCCTTCCACTTTATGACGGTATTTTGGAAAGTGCCTCACCCGAGGCCCATGTGGCACCATTGGCGGTTCATCTGGGGAATACTACGCACTACGCCCGGCTTTGGGAGCGTCAGGAACACGAGTTATTGAGGTTCTATTTCATCGAATATCAGCATTACTTTCAGGCGCGCGCGATCTATGCCGATGCTTATGGGGATTATGGGGATAATCCGGAGCGCTTTGTCTTCTTCACGCGGGCTGTTCTCGATGCTTGTTATCAATTGCCATGGATACCCCATATCCTGCATGCCCATGATTGGACGACAGGATTATTGCCTGTGTACCTTGAGACGACGGAACGCGAACGCCCTTTGGGTCGTGCGGCGTCCGTATTTACGATTCATAATTTACAACATCATGGCTACGCTCCGAGGAGTATCTTGGACATGGCAGGCATCCCTCCGCATGTCTTTCGTTCCGATGCCGTCGAAGCCTATGGTCAGGTTCATATGCTCAAGTCAGGTCTATATTTTGCGCAGAAGTTGACGACGGTAAGTCCGCGCTATGCCGAGGAGATCCAAACATCTGCCTATGGTTATGGATTGGAATCTGTCCTGCGCTTTCGTGCCGCGGACCTGGTGGGCATTTGCAATGGTATCGCTGTGGATTCTTGGAATCCACAGCAGGACACATTTTTGGGCGATTCTTTTGATGCCCTACATTTGGAGGGGAAGCGTCGTGTGAAGGAAAAGCTACGGGCGAAATGGGGATGGGAGCCGGCGGAGCGCATGCCGTGCTTCGCAGTTGTATCGCGTTTTTGCGAACAGAAAGGTTTGGATATGCTCATCCATATCCTGCCGAATATCATGCAATGTATGAAATTACAAATGGTAATTCTAGGTCAAGGAGATCGGTGGTTGGAGTCGCAATTTCAGGAATTAGCGGGACGATTTTCTCAGCGATGTCGCACGTTCATTGGATTCGATACAGCACTGTCACACCAGGTAATAGCCGCTTCTGATTTTCTCATTATGCCGAGTCGTTTTGAACCCTGTGGCCTAACACAGCTGTACGCCATGCATTATGGTTCTCTGCCGATTGTTCGAGAGACGGGTGGTTTGGCGAATACCGTGGAAAATTACGATGAAGGTTCAGGAAGTGGTACGGGATTCGTTTTCCGTGACGCGACACCGGATGCGCTCTATGACGCGATAGGTTGGGCGTGTTCCACCTATTATGACCGCCCGCAACACTATTCCCAAATGCAGCGGCGCGCGATGTGTTTGAATTTATCGTGGGATCGATCTTCGAGGCGTTATCTCGAGGTCTATCGCTGGGCTCGTGAAGCCAAGGGATGTTAGAGGGTGTCGTCAAAAAAGATTGACAAAGGGAAAAAGAGAGGAAAGAAAGATGGAATGGAAAAGAGGACGCATAAGAGACTTATTTTTGCATTCCACGTCCGCTCCATCTCTCTTTTTGTTGTCTGATTTTGACGACATCCTCTAGGTTTCGGAAGGTTTCTAGGGCGTCTCCGGTCGATGGGGCGGGTTTGCCGCCTTTGAGCCCTTTGGGCTCTGGCCCGCTACGCGGGCCGCGGTAAGGAAAAATGAAAGCTCCCGCTTTGCATTTTTTCTTACCGCAAAGGCGGCAAACCGAGAGCTCCCGAGCTTGGGAGTTTTGTCGTTGTCCTAGAAGGTATTGTCACACACATCGGGAGTTAGCTAAAAATCACTTGCCTTCTGTAAAGGTGATTTCAGTGTTGATGGTGATGGATCGAAAGAGCTTTTTTCTTGGATTACTTTGCCTCACGGGGGCCTTTGTATTGCTGTGCTTTCAGCACACTCAACCGTTGCCTCTTCTGGATAATCCAGAGATAGTAACCACGGTGGTAACGACGCATCCAGAATTTTCTTTGCCAAACCCTTCAAGAGAAGCCATGCCTTTGGGTGATGCTCGGACTTTTTCGCGTAAATCTTGGGACCTTTCGACACCTTGCGTCACATTGGAGAATGAGGACATCTGTGTTAAAATTCATCTGGAAAGTGCGGCGATTAAGGAAATAGCGCTTAAAAAATATCCCTTCAAAAAGAGTCAACCTGAACCATTTATTTTCAATCACGGTGCCGAAGTACCCGCTCTCGATCTTCAGCTGGGAGATTCATCAGAAAAGCCGAATTATGAATTAGTGGTGCAGGAAGCGCGAAGACTTCACCTCATAGGGCGTTATCGCAATGGGCTGACGATGGAGCGCGAATACCGTTTATCAGATCCGGAAAATAAGAGAGAAGACCCGTATGTCATCCATCAACATCTATGCTGGGAAAATCACGGCAATATTCCTTATCCTTTGCAGGACATAAGACTTTCCTTGGGGCATATTCCTTCATCGGCCAGCGATGCGACAGGGGATTACCTTAATTTCGGTTATTTTAATGGTAAAAAAGCTTTTTTTGTAAAGCACCGCGAATTCTCCCAAAGTTCTGGATTTTTCGGCTTTGGAAGACGAGCAGCCAGGTCGGAAATAGGTGCTTCGGATTCCATCCGATGGGGTTCCATTAAGAACCAATTTTTCACGTCGATCATCACACCCCATACGGCCGCTTCGGGGTATGTTGTTCGGCCCATGGAATTCTCTTCATTGAAAAGAGCAACAGTTGCACCTCCGGAAGGTATGACGGGTTCCTTAGTTTTTCAACTGGGTTGGATTCAGCCATTGGAGCAAAAAGTCCTGGACTTCGAGCTTTACGTGGGGCCAAAGGATTTCGTCCGCCTAGACCGTTTAGGTCTTGAACAGGAGCGTGTGATGCAGTTTGGATTTTTCGGTTTCTTTAGCAAACTCCTCTTTCTCCTGATGAAGGCGATCCACTTCATCATTCCCAATTGGGGTCTAACGATTATAGCCGTAACACTACTGATTCGACTACTTTTGTGGCCTTTAACGCAGGCGCAGGTACGCTCCTCGCGACAAATGGCACTCATCCAGGAGCCACTGAAACAACTTAAGGAGAAATACAAAGATCAACCTCAAAAGATGCAGGCCGAGACATTGAAGCTTTTCAAGGATCATCGGGTAAATCCGGCGGCTGGTTGTCTTCCGATTTTCGTGCAGATTCCTATCTTTTTGGGACTTTACAGTATGCTGCGAACGGCCAGCGATCTCCGATTTGCCGAATTTTTGTGGATTCGCGATCTGTCGATGCCCGACACAATTGCCCATTTGGGGCGTTTCCCATTGAACATTTTACCATGGCTTATGGGCCTTACGACATTTTGGCAGATGCGGCTCATGCCTTCGTCGACCGTGGACCCCATGCAGCGGAAAATCTTCCAGTGGATGCCTTTGATGTTCCTTTTCTTTTGCTATAATCTTCCGTCGGGATTGATCCTTTACTGGACTGTTCAGAATATGCTGAGTATCGTTCAACAGCGATGGATTGCCAAGGAAGTACCTTCGGAAGTAGCGGAGATAATGCCTCCCGGCCGCGCTAAAAAATCTAGAAAATCTTCATCTTCTTCAACGCATTCTTAAGTTATTATGTCAGGACACAGTAAGTGGGCGACGACAAAACACCATAAAGCAGTGGTGGATGCCAGGCGCGGAAAGCTTTTCAGTATTCTCAGCAAAGAAATCACACTGGCCGTACGCAGCGGTGGGAAAGACCCGGAATTCAATCCGCGCCTTAGAACAATGATTTTTAAAGCCAAGACGGCGAATATGCCGGCCGATAATATCAAGAAGGCGATCCAGAAAGGAACCGGTGAAATTCCTGGCGTTATCATCGAAGAATTGCTGTATGAAGGTTATGCGCCCGGCGGTGTCGGTGTCATTGTGGAAGCGACGACAGACAACAAGAACCGGACGACTTCTGAAGTTCGCAGCGTTTTTACAAAATGGGGAGGAAATTTAGCTGGTGCCGGTGCCTTGGCTTTTAATTTTCAACGTTTAGGACAGTTTTTAGTTGATAAGAGCAAGATTTCGGAAGATCATCTCATCGAAATAGCCCTAGCGGCCGGAGCAGAAGATGTCAAATCAGAAGAAGAATTTTTTGAAGTTCTATGCCCAATGTCGGTTTATGATGAAGTGGTTCAGGCGTTTCAAAAGGTTGATGTGGAGACGACATCGTCGGAAATTGTCTACTACCCGAACAACCTGATTCCCGTTCAAGATAAGGAGACGGCCCAGAAAATCTTTCGCCTCTTGGGCCGTTTAGAGGAGTTGGAGGATGTCAAGAATGTCTACATGAACGGCGATGTGCCAGACGAATGGGCCGAAGAGGAGAGTGAGCCATAGGTTGAAGATGAACACCGTTCCATAGGGATATAAATCTTGTAGCCATTGCCTTCAAATGTTATCCTGGTTGTGCTGATACCCTCCCCGCCTTTGCAACGGAGGAGAATGAAGGCCTTCATTTTCCTCCGTTGCGACCCGCGCAGCGGGCAAGAGC
>JAIRRP010000024.1 GCA_031255915.1 Puniceicoccales bacterium
GCAGGTATGGCCTACTTTCAAAAATTGCCAATAATGGTGATTGGAGAACAAAAGGGTCGTAGTACGAAAGAAAATCTTCAGCGGCGCTTTGGCTGTCCTCTGCCGGAGGGGTATCGAAAGGCGATGCGCCTGATGCAGTTGGCGGATAAATTTCAATTGCCGATCGTGGCATTTATCGACACATCAGGGGCTTATCCCGGGATTGAGTCAGAGGAGCGTCATGTCGCAGAGGCCATTGCGGTCAGCCTTCAGAATATGGCGAAAGTTTCGGTTCCAACCCTGGCGGTTGTGATTGGTGAAGGAGGTTCTGGTGGTGCTTTGGGGATAGCGGTTGCCGATCGTGTTTTGATTTTAGAGAATGCCTATTACTCAGTAATTTCCCCAGAGGCTTGTGCGGCGATTTTGTGGAAAGATTCGTCCTATGCATCGGAAGCGGCGGAAGCGCTCAAGCTTTCTCCTCAAAATCTCCTCCGATGGGGTATTGTGGATGAAGTGGTGCCGGAGCCGGCGGGAGGTGCTCATGTTGACCCGGATAAGGTATTCGATGCCGTAGGAAGTGCGTTATCCAGGCATCTGGCGGAGGTGTCTTCATGGTCATCCGAAGGGAGAAGGGAGAGACGCTATCGGAAATTCCGTGCACTGGGGCAATGGGAAACGAAATCCCTTTCGGAGATTTTATAGAAGTGTTCTGGAAATTTTAGAGCATGCCCAAAGGATAAGGGTCGAGGCGGAATCGAGGTAGAATTTTCATACTTTGAGGAGTTTGGCTTTTTTAATTTTAAGGGGAAACTTAAGTGATATGCAAGTTCCTCGATCTTCTTGAGTCTTTATCTGGATGGAAGCTCCATGGTCGCGGAGAATGCGCTGCACAATCACCATACCCAGGCCATCTCCCGATTTTTTTGAAGTGAAGAAGGGATCGAAAATTCGGCAGCATACTTCGGAAGACATGCCGATACCGCTGTCCTGGAAAGAGAGGTGGAGCCAATCGAAGTCGGAATGAAGCGTCATGGATAGATGCCCTGTGTGTCCCATGGCTTCCATGGCATTTTTGATGAGGTTAAAAAAGACCTGCTTGAGTTGTTCTCCATCGCCAAGGATAGTAGGAATAATGGCTTCGTCGGTGTGAAGATAAGTGCTCATGCCGACGCTCTCTAATTCAGGTCCCATGACCTGAATTACTTCTTGAAGTAGGGCCATAATGTCGATGTCGGAACGTTGAAGAGGCGTGGGGCGAATGGCCTGAAGGAAATTGTGGACGATGTGATGAAGCCTTTCGATTTCTTGCTGGCAGGTCTTAGTTTGTGTTTGAATTTTAGCTTTGTGATTATGATCTAGACTTTGAGCGGATTGATCTATGAGGGATAATTGCAAGTGGATGGAATTGAGTGGGTTTCCGATTTCATGCGCTATACTGGCCGCCAGGAGCATAACGGAAGAGATGCGCTCATTTTCAATGAGCTGCTGAGTAGAGGTGCGATCGGATGTAATATCCGACAAAATGAGGGCAATGAGATTGCGGTGACCTTCTTTAAAGGGTACCGCATAAACTTGTAGAAGTTTTTGTGAAGGATAGGAGATTTCGAGTTCCCTGAGAATCGTTCCAGAAAGGTGCTGTGACAGAACAGATTTAAGCTCGGGAAGAAACCGCCACAATTTTGTGTTTTTACCTAGGGGTGATGGGATACCAAGGAGTTGCTGAGACGCGTGGTTACAGAAATATAAATAGCCATTGGGTTTTAAAATAATCACGCCATCGCGGATGATCTGAAGAACGGTCTTTAAGAGGCGTTGCTGTTGAAAGAGACGCTGGACGAGCATTACGAGCTCCGGATGCTTTAAATGCTCCGCGTTGTCGACGAAATTTTCAAACGAATGGAATGACATGGATGAAAACTTCGCTGTAAACTTTAAAATCCATTCAACATGTGAGGAGTCGATTCCCAAGGACTTGGTTTGGCCCACGGGATCGCGCTATCTTTAGGCCGAGAAGAGCTGCAAGCGGCCGTGATCAGTAATGAGAACGATAAGAAAATGAGGCGGAAAAATTTCATAGAATGGTTACATGAATTGTATCGTAAATTTCAAGAAGTGATTTAGGAGGAAAGTGCTCCTGGTGTAAATTTACTGCACAACAGACAATCCAGCCGGCCAAGATGGCGACATAATGCCAATGCGTACGTTCTTAAAGCTGCGGGCCCATCTCTCAGAAAGCCGTTGACAGCGATCTTCAAGAAATTGATGATATAAGGCATATTCTTCTTGAAGTTCCTCAAAGGCATAGGAATCCCATACTTTTCGAAACTCAGGCGTAAAACATGTCTGAGCCTGAACTTGATACGCGGTTGCAATAGCGAAAGACAGCAACCTCATGGACGTTAATTTTTGCATAATACTCCTCTCTTTTGCTTTATTTTTTGCCAAATTCTTGATACAACGCAAGTACAGCGATTTTATCTAGAGCTGCCTTATATGTATCGATGGCTTTTGTCACAGGATCCAGCGGTATTCCTTTTTGAAATGCCACTAGTCTTTGCCAGTGAGCTGGGCTAACACAACCTGCCACAGAAATCGCATCACGTTCAAATGTATCTAAAAAATACTCTAAAGCAGATTGAACATATGCAGTAGAGATTGACGAAATGGTAATTTCCTTCTCATTAAGCTCTAGTAACGTTTTGGCGGTACTGACGAGATTCTCCTGTTCCAACCTCCTCCGACGTTCCTTTCGAGTAACCTCAAAAGAAGGTAACATGGCTTCGGCTACTTCCCGAAAGGACGTGCATATTCCTATTTCTTTGCATGACGATGAATGGTCGTCAAACTCGGTCTGATAGGGGAATGCTCCATAATTTTCATGACCTTCAACTCCAGTGATATACTCATTTAATTTATCCACAATGACTTGCGGAAATCCCAATTGAAAAGCTGTTCCGTCTTCCGAAAGAATCGGATCAGCAACGGCAGAACCGGCAGATAATAATGCGCATAACATACTAATATTCCTTATTTTATTCATAGATAGTGACGAGTTGATGATTAGTGGAGCAAGACAGCTTGAATTCTCCACATGCTCCCATCGTCTGTCG
>JAIRRP010000035.1 GCA_031255915.1 Puniceicoccales bacterium
TTTGTCAACAACCCGATGATCAGGCGGTCAATCATATAGCGCTGCCCCACGATTATGCGGCTTATTTCCTCCCGCAACAAGGTTACCCAGGCCGAGGATTCCCGAATTTCATTTCCCAATATTGCTAAATTGTCGTTCATAGTATATCTGAAATCATACCCTATTCTGTATAAGCTAAAGCTCCTCCACCGTAAATCCCAAAATTATCTCTTAACTTCGGGTTTCTATGGTTTCATTTGAAACCGTCAGGTCGTCGATCCTGTTTACCGCCTTTGCGGTAAGGAAAAATGCAAAGCGGGAGCTTTCATTTTTTCTTACCGCGGCCCGCGTAGCGGGCCAGAGCCCGAAGGGCTCAAAGGCGGTAAACCCGCCGGTTGGACGGAGACGGTACCCAGAATGATCCCATATTTTAAAATCTGCCGGCCCAAATGGATACTTGCCATCAACAGAATTTTCCATTCCATCAGGGTAATGCATAGCGTCGCTAATGTTATGGCAATGCAGTTCATTTCAGATCTGTGATGATGCGGTTTCTCTCTCAAACCAAGAGCTTCTTAGGGCGCGTCTTCAGCTTCCTCTCCCATGACATAGGTATCGATCTCGGTACGGCGAATACGCTCGTTTTTGTCAAAGACAAAGGCATCGTCCTGCAGGAACCAAGTGTCGTCGCTATTTACAGCCAATCCCGCAAGGTTAGGGCCGTCGGCCTTGAGGCGAAACGCATGCTCGGCCGCACACCGGGCAATATCATCGCATTACGTCCGATGAAAGACGGCGTCATCGCCGACTTTGAAGTCACAGAGGCCATGTTACGGTATTTCATTAAAAAGGCCTCCAAGGTCATGCAATTCGTCCCTCCTCGTGTCGCCATCGCCGTTCCATCAGGCATTACGGAAGTTGAGCGTCGGGCGGTCAAAGAATCCGCCATCCGTGCAGGGGCAAGGGATGTGCTTCTCATTCAAGAGCCTATGGCTGCGGCCATAGGCGTTGGTCTCCCCATCGATGAGCCCGCTGCTAACATGATCGTCGATATCGGAGGAGGGACGACGGAAGTGGCTATCCTCTCCCTGAACGGCGTCGTATTTTCGAAAAGCATCCGCATAGGCGGTGATGAGCTCGATAATGCCATCATCGATTATATTAAGAAAAAATACGGCCTTATTATCGGCGAACGTACCGCTGAGGAGATTAAAATCACCATTGGTTCTGCCGCACCATTGAACGAAGAGCTCTCGATGAACATCAAGGGGCGTGACAGCATCATCGGTTTACCGAAAACCTTATCCATCAGCTCAATTGAAATCCGGGAGGCGCTACAGGATGCCCTGGCGATGATCGTGGAAAACATTCGCAGCGCTTTGGAACTCTGCCCACCAGAACTTTCCTCCGATCTCGTAGATCGCGGCATAGTCCTTGCCGGCGGAGGCTCTTCGTTGCGAAAATTGGACCACCTCCTACGCAGCGCGACGGGACTTCCTGTAACGCCCTCCGAAGATCCTCTCAGGGCCGTCGCCAACGGGACCGGTACGGTCTTGCAAGATCTCGGTCTATGGCTAGACGAATAGGCATGAATTTCTCTTTAGGATTTTGCACCTCCATCATCGACATTTCTTTCTGTATGGCGCTCTTGGGATTGGGGTATTTTTTTCTCTCCCCATCTCGAATTTCTCCTTTGAAAGTGACATTTGGTTGCATAAATTCTTCTGTCAGGCAGTCCATATCTGGCGCCTACTCATAGGAAAGCAGGCATTGGTCCAAGAAAATGAAGCATTGAAGAAACAATGCCACTATTACAGCTATCTTCTTCAGGAACAACGCAGTGATGGGGAAGCATTAAAACAACTCCTGCCATTTTTTTCCCTTAAGGAAGATACTCACTTTGAATACCTATATGCCCATGTCCTTCGGCGTGAGATCCAATGGTGGTGGAATACTTACTGGATCGATAAGGGGAGCGCCGAAGGTGTCACGAAAGGGCTTGGGGTTATCTGTCCTCATGGCGTTGTCGGCAAAATCCATCGCGTATTTCGCCATAGCTCCATCATTGAGCTGATCACGAGTCCTCATTTCCGCTCCGTCGTGCATGTGGGGAAGGACATGCGGCCCATTTTGTACGAAGGACAAGCCTCACTTCCGTGGTCCCTTACGCTTCCTCAGGGAAAGCTATCGCAAGTCCCCATAGATTTTCATGAGGCTGCCATAGATGGCGTGAAAGTCGTCTCTTCTGACCTCAGTGGTGTATTTCCTGAAGGCATCGTCTACGGTACCGCCTTATCCTCTAGGACTGGGCCAAAGCAGAAGCCTTCGGTTATCCTTTTCCCAGAAATTCAGTCGCTAAAAGAGGTCATCCTGCTGATCCCTCGCCATAAAGTGGAAAAAGAGGAAAATTTTGGCCATTCATCAATCTCAGATTGACGGCTTATGTTTAAAAATCCTTCTTTAATGATATATGCATCATCGATATTACTACCTTCTTTGTTTACTATGGGGCTATACGACTTACGCCGAGCCATTTTTCCAAAAGCCAGAAGATGCGAATTCGGTTCTTCAATTTACGGAATTTGGAAAAAGCGTCATCCACTGCCTTAATTTGAGGGCTAACATTACCCCCACTGAGTTCGTAAAATTCTGTCAAAATCGGATACCAGATGATCAATACGATATTTGGGATAACCAAAATTATAATCCAGAAATCAATTGCTCGCCTGAGGATCTTTACGATTTACTCAAAAGGTCTCAATGGATTGACGAAAAAAGACTCCCATTCACCGAACATTTTGACTGTATTCTCATCATGGGAGGAATTATTCCCGGCATGCGTGATCGCATTTATCTCGTGCTCAATAGTTTCCGTAAATCCCAGATCAAAGGCGAACCGAAAGTATGCTTCCTGACGAGTAATAGGCTATTGAAAAATTATGATGGCAAAGGCTTTATTCAAGAACTACAAGAGCATGAACAACAAGAGCCTAAGCCACAAGAGCTTAAACATGGGCCTACGGAATCCATCGCTGGGCGTTATCTTTGGGAAGGAATTTTTCCCTCTCGCTTTAAATGTGAATTCATCAATACAACCCTCTATGCCCATGATGGCGTCACCACCCAGAACGTCGGTACCAAAGAGGTCATTACTTCATGGATCAACTGGTTTAAATCTCAAAAAGACAGCCGTCATTGGAAAATTCTGCTGGTCGGCAGTCAGCCTTGGGCCCATCATCAGTATTTGACCTGTAAGTACCTTCTATTGCTGCACTTCCCTGAATTTTTCAACAACAAGGAAATTTCGAATAGTCATGGAGTCTTAGATTTCATTGGTATCGGAGCGCCATCGCTCTATATGCAAAAAGAAGCGAGACGATCTGAAGGTTTTAAAATCAATATACTATGGCATAGTATTGCCCTGACGGTCTGTATGGAAAAGGAAGTATTTGAATTAGAAAAAAGTTTAATGGCTCCTTCCGGACCTTCTCCGCTTAGCTCAGGGCTCAAAGAGCCTCCATCTTCACCTGCGACTGCTCCTATGGTCCCGGCAGGTCCTAGCTCCAGCGACATAAAGTGACCAATGAACACATGATGTAGGTAGGTAGAGCTGGAGCAATTTTCATAACAGTCTTTCTTCACATAAATCTTACATATAAAAGAGAAATACACCCGAGATATCGCGAGATAAATTCTCAAATATCTCGAGCCCGAGGGTATTCGGTTCGCCGCCTTTGCGGTAAGGAAAAATGAAAGCTCCCGCTTTGC
>JAIRRP010000054.1 GCA_031255915.1 Puniceicoccales bacterium
GTCTGTTTGAGCCTTTGCCGCCTTTGAGCCCTTCGGGCTCTGGCCCGCTGCGCGGGCCGCGGCATAAGGAAAAATGCAAAGCGGGAGCTTTCATTTTCCCTTACCGCAAAGGCGGCAAAACGACTATTCCTGACATTAGATTCTCCTAGGAGGTATTCAAAAGAGCATTACGCTGGGGAATCCCATTGACAATTTTTGATAAAGAATTCTTTTGAATTTTCGTTTTGCCCGATAGCTCAGTGGTAGAGCAGGTGACTGTTAATCACTTGGTCGTAGGTTCGAGCCCTACTCGGGCAGCCAGTGTAAAATTTAACAATTTTAATATTGTGTTGTAATTTTTATTTCTTTTTCACAAAAAAACCATAATCTCTTAACAATCGTTAATAATTTTCAAAATGTTCCCTAAATTTTTTTCTTTTAGAAGGGTGGTACGTTCGCCTTTTATTATCCCGATAGGGATGTTGTTCTTCTACGGCTGCAACGAAAACGTAGATAGAATCGAACCCATGGATAGCGGTGTGGAGGAAGTATGGCTGGATAGGTTAGTTGATGAAGTAGCTACTCCTAACGACGTGCTAAACTTGGTTCAGGATACTCATGGCCCGCAAAAGTCAGATTCTGTGGATCAGAATCCCAACTCGATCTCCATCGTATCGCCTCTACCCTCACCTCAGCAAGGGAAAGGGCAAGAAGAGAAGAATCGTAAGAGGTCGCCATTTGGTAACGGTAAGAAATCGAGGGAGATAGAAGATGTCTTTGTTATCAACAGTGGCGGTCCTTCCCTTCCGTGGACAGTGAAGGATATAATTTCTTTTCTAAACCTTCGTTACAAACAATTTGCCAAAGAGCAACAGGTACAGGTTGAATTAATAGAAAGGGTTAAGAAGCTTGTAGCAAAGTGGTCTCCAGAGGAGGAAGAGCCTTCAGAGGAAGAGCCAAGAGTCATAGAAAGAGTCATAGAAAGGATCGTAGAGGTGCCAGTGCCAGTGCCAGGATATGCAACGGCTAATTCGGCAGGCGGGCCGCCGCCTCCTCCTCCTCCGCCGCCGCCTCCTCCTCCTCCGCCGCCTCCTTCTTCTCCTCCTTCTTCTCTGCCCGGTGCCGCCCCTAACTTAAACAGCAATATACCAAGTTGGGTAAAAAACTTGCCAGATACTGATTCTCGTAAGTCACTGTTAACAGGGCCATTAGCTGGTCAGTTAGCATCTTCAGCTCCAGAGAAGAGGATGGAGTGGATTAATTTCAAAAAAACGCCTATGGATGTTATAATAGATGCGCTAAGAGAATTTTTAGGCAATGATAACTATATCTCCAGTGTCCTTAGAGTTGCCCTTGGAGAGGATCGCCGTGGTTGGAATAGATATTTGTCTAATGCTGTATACGCCTGGGGAAGGCGTACCGAAGCTGAGGGGGAACTTGAACCTGAAAAAAGGACTATTGAGCATGCCAAAAAAGCCCTCATGTGGGCAATAGAATGGGTATCCCATTATTCTGATGATATCAAAAATAATTTGATGCAAGGAAGCGAGGAGGAAAAAATCGAATATAACATTGTTTTAGTAACAGATAGTAGGGCAAGAGCGGCCCTCGAATCCTTGTGGCTACTAGGTGTACAGCTAGAAGCAGATCAAGTCCCAGACGCTGGAGCTCAAATAGGGCAAATAGCTGCAGATAGGGAAATACTGATCGATATTTTGGATACATTGCGCCAACGATGCCCTAGTATTGGACTTCCGACGAACGAAATAAGGTTTATGCCTAATTCTATAAAAAAATGTCTCTATGAAATCAATAAGTGTCTAACTAACCATGGCCTCAATGTAGAGAATTATCTCGACGAAGGACAACCGGAACAATTTCGGGATTTGTTGGATAGGTATCCATATTCGCCTCCTGTCAATCAGACGAATCCTCCTCCGACAGGGCAAGGGTCTAATGGAGCTGGAACACCTACTTCTTCTCTCTTCCCAACTTTGGGAGGACATAATCATGGTGCTCAGCATAATGCTCCTCATGGCAATCCAGGAGGTTCTGCTGCGCCTCCAATGCCTGGCGAAGTGTATTTAACTCCAGATCAAGGGCGAACATTCGATACATTAATGGTAATAGTTACTAGTAGAGTAGTGCCTAATTTGGCCCATTCGTCACTCGGTTCAATTAAAAAGATGAGCTATTTCACTATGGCGAACAGCACTTATGCTCGATTAAGAGACAACAACTACATTAATCGTACCCATAATGGGCAGAGAGTAGTAAATAGCGACATGCTTAGTTGCTTTATAAGAGATTTAAAATCCTGGAAAGCGTGTGAAACAAACATGGACGCTATATTTATAGATGCTACTGATCAAACAACCGCTGACCAACAAAAAGATGAGCTTAATGAAATCCTAGAGCTTCCTGACACCTTTTGGCCTCAGACTACAGCTAATTGATAGCTTTGTTGAAAGGGGAAGTTACAGTTTTGGCCAGGTTTTTGATCTGGCCGAAATAGTTTAGTCATTGAGTCATTTACTTGGGTCATCCGCGGATAATTTCTCGTGGTAGTATTCCAGGAACCCAATTTCTTGAGGATTCTCCGCAAAACGTCGGAGAGTATGTTTTACTAGGTACTTTTCTTTAGACTTACTTGAGATGCTTATGGAAAATAAATTTATTTTCCCAGAGGGCGTCATCAAAATCAAGCAGCAAAAAGAGAAATGGAGCGGATGTGGAGTGCAGAAACAAAGGAGTGGATATTTTAAAAGTATCGAATAAAAATGGAACGCCATTCCATCTTTCTTCCTGCTCTTTTTCCCTTTGTTAACCCTTTTTTGACGATAACCTCCAGTATAAGACTCATGAGGTAGCTGGAACTACTTTGGTGGAGTTTACTCCTATATAAATTTCCGCTCCGATAGCGACAACATCTTTCCCCTATGGAAAAGCGCGATGTGCCGTGTGCTTTGCGAGACGGTAATGGCAATGCAGTCGGCCATGGCGGAGATGTTGGCGGCAGCCATATGCCGCGTCCCTAGCCCGGGTGGTAGGCAAATACGCTCATCATGAGGCGCCTGAATCATCATTCCCGCAGCTTCAATAACACCATCTCCCCGGACTACGAATGCTCCATCGATGGGCGAAAATTCCTTGATGACCTCGGTCATGAAAGGGCTTAAAATGTTGCGATTCTCCTCATTGTGTCCCTGAAAGGGATTCGGGACAAGCGATCGGGTATAGGGAAGAATCTGTTCACCATCACCGAGGACGAAGAGACATCCGACGGATCTCCCTTCTCTCCCTTCGGTCGCGATCTCGGAGGCGATGGAAAGAACGCGTTCAAAAATTTCTGGATGGATCGCTTCGGGCAAAAAATGTTCTTTGAGGAGTGGTATGGAACCAAGTTCGTCATTCACATCGATGACCGAAATCGTGTCGAAGCGCTCGCTGCCGGGAATACCCGTAATGCAGCATATTTTTTCTCCAGCGGAAAAAAAATTCCTAGCTATCCCTATGATGAGCGCGCTCCGCTGTTGAGAAAATCGTTGAGGCGTCATCGATATGACATTGATGACATGGTCAAAAATCCCTGCCACAAAAAGATCTTCAGGGTACTGGGTCACGAGAATATTTTTATAGCCCTTAAAGATCGCATCGAAGCGATTCCCCTCACTCATGGTATCGCCAAAAATGATCATGGTACTGCAATGCGCAGCCTCGGCGATCTTCTCCGCCTCTTGGAAAATCAGGCGATTAAAAGTATCTTCTGGTGGACTTTTGGAATAATTTTTCACGGTAAGTTGATCTTTTAGTGCGGGAGATACTAAGGATGAGGACTTTCCTTTTGGCTGAAGAAATACTGTTCCAACATGGCGCATAGCGTATGGTAAATGGGCAGATGCAGTTCCTGAATTTTGTAAGTCTCTTCTTCAGGCACGCAGATACAGGCATCACAAAGCGGTTTTAAAGTACCTCCCGTTTTGCCGGAGAGACCGACCACTTTCATGCCCTTTGCCCGGGCCACTTGAGCGGCTAGACATACATTCTTCGCATTCCCAGAAGTGCTGATCCCAAAAAGGATGTCTTGCGGATTCCCAAAGGCCCACGTGAGTTGCGCGAAATGGTAATGGGGATCGCAATCATTGGCGTAAGCCGTATTGATGGCGACGAAATCAGGCAGCGAAATTGCCGGCAGTGCCCCTTGTAATTTTGAAGAGAGATCCTCTCCAAGTCGTGCACATTCTCGAGTCGGAATGGGGCGCGGAAGTAAGAAGCTCTTCAGTAATTCAGCAGCCATATGTCCGCTGTCCGATGCGCTTCCACCGTTGCCACAGATGAGAAGTTTTCCGCCTTGCTCAAAGGAAATGCGCAATATGTCATAGACCGCTTCCATTGCCGGCCGACAGATGGATAGGCAAGCATAGCGACGGATACAATTTCCGAAGAGGTCTAGCATAATCTATGATAACTCTAGCTCCGCTGGTAAAAAGAAAAGTAAAAAAGAAAATTTTCGTGCGAATTTCATGATTTAACAGGCTTTGAAGAGTTGTTTGATTTTGCTGTCTTTGAAAATTTGAGGGACTTTTTATTTGGTAATGGCCTAAGGGGATGGACATTGCGGTGGTTTCCCCGCCTTTGAGCCCTTCGGGCTCTGGCCCGCTATGCGGGCCGCGGTGAAGAAAAATGAAAGCTCCCGCTTTGCATTTTTATTCACCGCAAAGGCGGGGAACCCTACACTTCCGAGCGGA
>JAIRRP010000016.1 GCA_031255915.1 Puniceicoccales bacterium
GAGCTCAATGATCATTTCTTTAAGCTCGTCAGTTGGTACGACAATGAGTGGGGCTACAGCAATCGCTGTGTGGAGCTGATTGGAAAATTGGCGAAGCTACTTTAGAGAGTGTCGTCAAAATCAAGCGGCGAAAAGAGAGATGGAGCGGATGTGGAATGTGGAAACAAATCTCCTATGTGTCCTCTTTTCCATTCCATCTTTCTTTTCTCTCTTTTTCCCTTTATCAACCTTTTTTTGACGACACCCTCTGGTCTGATAGCTTTGAGTGGTTATGGCCGATGAGCTGGAACAGGTGATAAACTTTGAGGCGCGAATTTTGTCAAAAAATCTCGCAAAATAGTGAGATTGGCGTTCGTTGATTTTATTTTTCCATGAAGCTTAAGATGGCTGGGGAAATTTATGAAGCGTCATAATTTTAAACCATTGTCCAATCTTCAAGATTGAGCCTCTTTATGCTTGAAAAATGCTTCATATTATGGGTCACTAGCGTTGCATTTTCTGCCATGCAACAGGCAGCAATGAGCATATTCCTAT
Organism: Puniceicoccales bacterium; assembly: GCA_031255915.1. Classification (GTDB taxonomy): domain Bacteria; phylum Verrucomicrobiota; class Verrucomicrobiia; order Opitutales; family JAIRLG01; genus JAIRLG01. The sequence goes on from JAIRRP010000016.1 coordinate 535, forward strand.
CATCTAATATATCTCCTCTTTTCTGCAATTCGCTCCAAATTTTAGCGTATTCGCATGATGCTGATTCTGTGAAATACATCACATTGAGACGCTCCATAAAACTTTCAACAGCTTTTCTTAATATTAGCGATTCTTTCAATAGGACTCCGGTCAACAATTCAGCATGATTGAAAATGGTAATGAACAATTTATTTTTTTCATGTTTCACTATATTTTCGGCAATGGCTTTTGCTGTTTCCGGTTTTTGTTTGATGACGTAGCTGCAAATGCAGGTATCGAGAACATATTTTTTCATATCTCAATTGTTCTGGTAGCAACATGATTTCTTTCTATCTCAAAATCGGGCGCCCCAGCATAGGTATCGAAAAACTGGCTCCAATTAACAGAATGTTTATTTTTTATGATTAAAGTATCTCCTCTCTTGGAAATTTCACAAACCGTCCCACTCAATCTATATGCTTTGGGTATTCTGACCGCCTGGAACTGTCCGTTCTTGAATATTTTTGTTTCCATAATTTACTCCAATGCTCCTGATAACCTCATACGTATATTGTAGAAATTTTCTCCATACGGACTCTCTTCTTCCGTTGGTCTTTAGTTTGGTATTAAAGTTGCCTCTTTACACTCTTTTCATAGCTGAAATTTTTGCCCGTATTTCGAAATTTTGATATCTATACTTCGGCGGGTGTTACTTTAGCTGGCTTTCGATTCCTTCGGAATCGTCCGCTTTGCGGACAACAATGTGGCCATGACGGAGTCATGGCCACATTGGAAAGCCAGCCAAATAAAAATGACGCCATCCTGCTCCCTGACTTCAGAAATTACTTTCAAAAAAGAAAGCACTTGAAGAGGAAGAGAGGCTCAAGGCATCGGCATTAGGAGCCGCCTTTGCGCTAAGAAAAAATGCAAAGCGGGAGCTTTCATTTTTTCTTAGCGCGGCCCGCGTAGCGGGCAAGCCCGAAGGGCTTAAAGGCGGCAACCACGTCCGGACGAACGGAGACGGTGGTCGAATAGGATACTCAAGGCGGAAATCCGCATAGGGACTTTAGCATCGACAACAAAGGGCAATCTTTTCAATCCGCTAAAATTTCTAGCGGTTTCGTATTTTTCCAAATATATGGATTCTGGGCTCTGTATTCAAAACCTTCATCTCCAAGTCGAGAATCAGACGGTCCTTGAAAATTTTTCACTCGATGTCCCTAAGGGCGAGATACATGCGCTCATGGGACCTAATGGCGTCGGTAAAAGCTCTCTCTTTAAGGCCATTGCAGGTCATCCGAATTATCATGTTCTCCGGGGAGATATATATTTCAACGGGATATCGCTTCGCAATCGGAAACCCGATGATATTGCTCAACGGGGTATCTTTTTGGCCTTTCAGCATCCATTGGAAATGGAGGGACTTAGCGTTGCCAATTTCATTCGGGCGGCTCTTCAGTCGCGTCAAAAAGCAGGGGAAGTCTTTTCTTCCACCGACTTTTATGCGCAGCTCTATTGCTGTATGGATCAGTTGCGTATCGACCATTCTTTTAGCTCCAGATCGATCCATGTTGGCTTTTCTGGAGGGGAGAAGAAGCGCTGCGAGGTGCTCCAGATGCTCATGCTGCGGCCCCGATTTGCCCTTCTCGATGAGATCGATAGTGGCCTCGACGTCGATATCCTCCAGCTGATGGCGAAGGAAATCCATAAATTTCAAGAAGAGAATAAGATGGGAGGCCTGGTCATTACCCACTCCGCGCGGTTTCTGCGCCATCTTCGGCCCGACCGCGTCCATGTGCTCCTCGATGGCCAAATCGTCCGTAGTGGACAGGAGGAGATCATCGGACAAATCGAGCATTCGGGCTATCGGAGCTTCGCATTATCATGAGGCCTCAGGATATCAACATCGCCGGTACGGAGCACACCCATAGTGACTTCAGCTATGATCTGAGTTACGCTCTAGATGCCGGTAAAGGTTTGTCGCATGCGACCATCGATTATATCTCTGACGCCAAGGGGGAATGTCCTTGGATCCGCCAGTGGCGGCATGAAGCCCTCGACATCTTTTTACGCAAACCCATGCCACAAGGGTGGCCGCCAGAAGTATTGCAGCAGCTCCGATTTGAAGATTTTCATTATTACCTCGCCCAGGGAACAGAGTCAAAAAAATCCTGGGAAGACGTGGCACCCGAGGTAAAAAAGACCTTCGAACGTCTGGGTATTCCGGAACAGGAACGTAAATTTTTAGCCGGAGTCGAAGCTCAATTCGACAGCGAAGCGGCTTATTCTCGGATCCAAAGTACGCTGCAGCGACAAGGTGTTATTTTCGTGAGCTCTTCGGAGGGTCTCGCCCATTATCCTGAAATTTTCCGTAAATATTTCGGGCAAATTGTTCCCGTAGGCGATAATAAATTCAGTGCGCTGAATAGCGCCGTCTTCAGTGGAGGGAGTTTCATCTACGTGCCGCCCTATGTCAAAGTGACGCAGCCACTTCAGGCTTACTTTCGCATCAATGCCGAAAATTCAGGGCAGTTTGAACGAACCCTTATCATCGTCGATGAAGGGGCAGAAATGACTTATATGGAAGGCTGTACGGCTCCCTCTTTTTCAAAGGCCATGCTGCATTCGGCCGTTGTGGAATTGGTCGTACTTCCCCATGCCAAAGTCCAGTATATCTCCGTTCAGAACTGGTCGCGCGATGTCTTTAATCTCGTCACGAAGCGTGGAGTGGCTTATGAAAATTCCGAAATTCGGTGGATCGATTGCAATATCGGGTCGAAGCTGACGATGAAGTATCCCTGTATCATCCTTAAGGAGAAGCATGCCAAGGGCGAGATGGTTTCCATTTCCGTCGCCCATGATGGACAGTGGCAGGATACCGGTGCCAAAATGATCCACCTCTCGAGCGGCACGAGTTCTCGCATTGTTTCAAAATCGATCTCGATCGGGACAGGCATTGCCTCTACCCGTAGTTTTGTCGATGTACATCCTTCTTTGGAAGATTGTAAAAATCATACCCAGTGCGATGCTTTGCTCCTCGATGCCCAGAGTCATAGCTGCACTTCCCCTGCGATTCGGGTTTGGGGAAATCTCCATAGCGTACAGCATGAAGCGAGTGTTTCAAAGATCAGTGAGGAGCAACTCTTTTATCTGCAACAACGTGGTATTCCCAAAGCGCAAGCCCTTAGTCTCAGCGTCAACGGCTTTATCAATGATCTCATCCAGGAGTTTCCCATGGAGTACAGTGTGGAATTAAAACGCCTCATTGAACTCGAGATGGAAGGGGCGGTCGGTTGATGTGACGGCAGGGTACTTGAGAGTGACGATAGAGGGATATTGGAAAGAGCTGGTGTCTTTTATCAGAAGCTGAGGCCATTTTATGGCGGAGAGAGAGGGATTCGAACCCTCGGATCCCTTTTAAGAGGATCACCTTCTTAGCAGGAAGGCGCTTTCGACCACTCAGCCATCTCTCCTTCGAGTTGCTGCGAGCTAAAGAGACATCTTTTTAAGGTCAAGGGAAACCATCGAGCGGGTATTGCTGGTAGGTTGGCTTTGGTTCTCAATGTCCGTCACCATGGGTTTAGGCGAGAGCGTTTCTTTCTTTTTAACTGCGAGTGCGAATGTCGTCGGTGAGTCGGCTTGCCGCCTTTGAGCCCAAAGGGCTCTTGCCCGCTGCGCGGGCCGCGATGAGGAAAAATGAAAGCTCCCGCTTTGCATTTTTCCCTCATCGCAAAGGCGGCAAGCTGGATACTCCCGCAGGGTAAAAGGATACTGAGTAAGCCGGATGCTCCCAAAAATAGGGAATATCCTGAGCAGGAGCAGCGACAAACAGATCTGAGCTTCGGAAAAAATAGGTTTCGAGCTTCGGAGCAGAATCCGTTATGCCGGTGGCTGTGCTAACTTCCGGTAGAAGGCATATTTCTCAAAGATATGGCTTTCTTCCTGTCGCAGCAGTTGTTCAGCCCGTTCTGGATTTTGCCGCATTAAAAGGTTAAACCGCGTCTCGGTCTGCATATATTCTTTGAGCGGCAGATGCGGTTCTTTGGAATCTAATGTCAATGCGGAGAGTTGTTGCGATTTTCTTCGTGGGTCGTGGCGGTACAAGAGCCAGTAACCGGATTCAACGGCTTTCTTTTGCTGCTGTAGGCCGAGCTGTAGTGGATAGCCATGGGCATTGCAGTGGCTGTAGGCGATGATAAGCGAAGGGCCGTCGTAGGCCTCCGCTTCCATCAAGGCCGTAAAGGCTTGGCTATCTTTTGCCCCAATGGCAATTTGGGCCACGTAGCCATTGCCGTAGCTCATGGCCAAAAGTCCCAGATCTTTTTTAGGAAGTGCTTTCCCGGCGGATGCGAATTTAGCAATAGCTCCCATCGAGGTCGACTTCGATTGCTGTCCGCCCGTATTGGAGTAAACCTCTGTGTCGAGTACAAGGACGTTGATATTTCTGCCAGAAGCTAGGATATGGTCGAGCCCACCGTAGCCGATGTCATAGGCCCAGCCGTCGCCGCCGATGATCCAGATGCTTTTGCGGATCAGGCTTTCAGCGAGTCCGAAGAGGGCCATGCTCTCGGGATCTTTTTCCTGGGCGAGTTTGGTACGGAGCTCTTGAACATAAATGCGTTGTTGCTGAATTTCCTGTGGAGTTGCTTGGAGGTTATGAAGGATCAATTCGACGTAACGGTCTCCCAATAAGGGGGCCTTGCGCTTTAGGAGTTTTTCAGCCATATGATACTTTTGATCGCATGCGATGCGCATGCCATAGCCATATTCCGCATTATCCTCGAAGAGGGAATTGCTCCATGCGGGACCATGACCCTCGACATTGGTCGTGTAAGGTGTTGTTGGAAGGTTGCCGCTGTAAATGGAGGAGCAGCCCGTGGCATTGGCGATTATCAGATGATCCCCAAAGAGTTGGGTAAGTAGCTTGATATAAGGAGTTTCTCCACATCCGGCGCAGGCACCTGAAAACTCGAAAAGTGGCTGACAGAACTGCGATGACTTCAAATCAGTGGCTTGTATAAAAGGTTGAGGCAGTGTCTGAAAGTATTGATAATGCCTGCGCTCCTGTTCTAAAATTTCCTCCTTTGGAGTCATGGTGAGTGCTTTTTTGCCCTCTTCATTTTTGCTTCGGGCGGGACAAATTTCCGTACACAAGCGGCAACCGGTACAATCCTCTGGAGAGACCTGGATTGTAAACCGGTGACATGGATGTGCCTGTGAACGAAAATCGACGGAGCAAAAGGTGGAAGGTGCGTCTTTTTTCAGCTCATTTTCGGGATAAAACTTAGAACGAATGGCGGCATGAGGGCAGACAGAAACACATTTATTGCACTGGATGCAGAGGGAAGTATCCCAGAGGGGTATTTCTTCGGCGATATTGCGCTTTTCCCAACATGCCGTTCCGCTGGGCCATGTTCCATCGATGGGCATGGCGCTGACCGGTAAATCATCTCCATGGCCGGAAAGCATGATCTGCGTTACGTTTCGGACAAATTCCGGGGCCCCTGCCGAGAGGCTATGATGGGCGGATATGCCTGTGGCAGCCAAGTCGGCAACGGGTATCTCTTTTAAGTGCTTCAGGGTTAAATCTACGGCTTCAAAATTTTTTTGAACGATGGCTTCTCCTTTTTTTCCATAGGTCTTTCGGATCGATTCTTTGATATGTTGGATCGCTTCTTCCTGTGGTAGGATTTTGGAAATGGCGAAATAGCACGTCTGCATAATGGCGTTGATGCGCCCGCCTATGCCCGCTTTTTTGGCAATGCTGTAGGCATCGATGATGTGAAATTTTATCTGGAGTTGCTGGATTTTTCGTTGTAATTCCAGAGAGAGGCGCCCCCAGGTGTGAGGCGCGTCGTAGGGGCTATTGAGCAGGAAGATGGTTCCTGGTTTGGCCATTTTAAGGATATCATGGGTGTGGAGGAACGAAAATTGATGACATCCGATAAAATTGGCCTGCTGGATGAGATAGGGCGCTTCGATCGCCGTAGGGCCGAAACGAAGGTGAGAGATCGTCATGGCGCCGGATTTTTTGGAATCGTAGACGAAATAGGCCTGGGTAAAGTTTTTCGTCGCGTTGCCGATAATCTTGATGGTGTTTTTATTGGCGCCCACTGTGCCGTCAGAACCAAGGCCATAGAAAATACTCTCATAGACGGAAGGCTCTTGGAGTTGAAATAGAGGATCATAATTTAGGGAAAGATGCGTGACATCATCTTCAATGCCGATGGTGAAATGCCGTTTCGGAGATTCTTTTTTCAATTCATCAAAGATGGCCTTGGCCATGGCAGGTGAGAATTCTTTAGAACCTAGACCGTAACGGCCGGCGATGATTTTGGGATGGAAATGGAGCGGTAGATGACCTTGGCTTCTACCTTCTTCGATCGCCGCGACGACATCTAGGTAAAGGGGCTCGCCTAAAGATCCAGGTTCTTTGGTGCGATCCAGAATGGCAATGGAGCGAACGGTTGTTGGTATTATGCGAAGAAAATCTTCGATGGAAAATGGACGGTACAGAAGGACTTGTAGGACACCGACCTTTTCTCCTGCTTTTTGAAGAAATTGGGCCGTTTTTTCCAAAGTCCTGCATCCGGAACCCATGCAAATGACGATGTGCTCGGCATCAGGGGTTCCCGTATATTGGAAAAGTCCGTAATGCCTATGGGTTAATTGGGCAAATTGATCCATGAGGGATTTCAGTTCAGAAGCTAGGGATTGATAATGGACATTCGCCGCTTCGCGGGCCTGGAAAAACACATCTGGGTTTTGTGCTGTGCCGCGAACGGCGGGATGTTCTGGGTCGAGTGCCCTGGACCGATGGGTAGCAATGTCTTCCCAAGGGATCATGGCCTGAAGAACGGCATCATCGAGGTGCTGGAAGGTATTGATCTCATGGGATGTTCTGAAACCGTCGAAAAAATGCATAAATGGAATGCGGCTGCGCAGCGTTGCGATATGGGCGATGCAGGCCATATCGTGCGCTTCTTGAACAGAGCTCGAAGAGAGCATGGCAAATCCCGTCTGTCGGCAGGCCATTACATCCGAATGATCTCCGAAGATCGATAGGGCATGAGTCGCAAGGCTCCTCGCGGTCACGTGCATGCAAAATGCCTGCAATTCTCCAGCGATTTTGTACAGGTTGGGGATCATGAGTAATAGGCCCTGTGAGGCGGTAAAGGTCGTCACTAAGGAACCGCATTGCAGTGCCCCATGTATCGCCCCGGCGACACCACCTTCGGATTGCATCTGGAAGACCTGTGGGATACTTCCCAGTAAATTCGGTTTCTGTTGCATAGCCCATTCGTCACAAAGTTCAGCCATGGGGGATGAGGGGGTTATGGGGTAAATGGCTACGAGTTCACTGAGGCGATAGGCGACATCGGCAACGGCTTCGTTGGCATCTGAAATTTTGTACAAATGGTTTTTCATGTTTTTCGTATCGAGAATCGATGATGTGATGAAGCGGTTTTGCCGGTGTTGGTCAAGGAGTGACATTCCCGCCGAGAATCGCGTAGTCGCCCACCGCCTTTGGAGCCCTCCGGGCTCGTCCGCAGCGCGGACAACGGCCCAACTCAATGAAAAATTTTTCATTGAGTTGGGCCGCAAAGGCGGTGGGCAGTCCTATGTCCGAAGTTGAAGTTTGTCCTTTGTACAAAATGGGCCGCATGTCCTTCCCAAAATGCACGACAGAGCGGGAATGAAGACTCGTGGATGGTTCCTCCCAAGCATCTTTGGGATGTATTTCAGGGAGCTTGAAAATGTCCGGGATGGTTTACCGCCTTTGCGCTAGAGTGTGTCATCAAAATCAGGCAGTGAAAAGAGAGATAGAGCGGATGCGGAATGTAGAAACAAAAGAGTGAATATTTTTAAAGTATCGAGTGGAAATAGAACGCCATCCTTTCATTTTAAGGAAAAGATTTTCAATGATGTGGCGCTTTTTGTAGATATTTTTATCATAAGAGCGTTGAAATTTTCTGTTGATCTTTGGCGGGATGATGGGGACAATACCGCGGGCAGAAAGAGAAAAGATGATATCGTCGGAATCATAGGCTTTGTCGGCGAGAACATAAGTGGCATCCAGGGATGCGACCAATTCCAGTGCCCACTTGCAATCCGGTTCTGTACCTTCCGTTGCAATGACTTTGAGCAGATAACCAACCTTATCTACAGCCCCATAGGTCATTTCGTATTGCGCCCCCTTTTGTGCGAGCCATTGCCTGGCTACCTCCCTTCGCTCGCTCCAATGCCGTACTGATGAACTTTGATATGCGTGGAATCCACCATCACCCACTCTAAGTCTGGCTCGCCATATAGATTGTCGATTAATTTTTCCACACACCGCGATCCCTCCAGCGGCTGAATCTACGGCAAATGTTTTCTAATCTCCAAAGTCCGGCGGAAGGTCCCTCCAGGGTGCCCCAGTCCTCAGTATCCAAAACACTGCATTTATAAATAATCGATTATCTCTGCCGTATCGCCCAACTGTTCCTTCCCTCCCGGGCAGCAACTTTTCCATCTTGTTCCACAATTCATCTGATAGGCCGTGCCTCCTATGTATCCTTTTTTCCATTTCATTTTTCTTCCCTCTCTTTTTCCCTTTGTCAATCTTTTTTGACGACACCTTCTAGGCCAAAGACCAACGGAAGAAGAGAGTCCGTATGGAGAAAATTTCTACAATATACGTATGAGGTTATCAG
>JAIRRP010000007.1 GCA_031255915.1 Puniceicoccales bacterium
CGGTTGTAGCCGATCTTCAGCTTGCGCTGAAGGAACGAAGTCGAGGCATGTTGGTGAGAACGAATGATGTCGAGTGCCTGTGGGATAAGCTCATCCTCCCACTTTTCACCGGTTTCTGCATCCGTATCCCCTCCGGATTCGATTTGTTTCTGGACTTCCTGAGCATAGGTCGGTTCTCCATTTTTTTCGCATAGAAACTCGACCATATGGGTAATTTCTTCATCGGAAACCAGGGCTCCCTGGGCCCGCAGAATTCCGAGCGGCCCCGGAGTCGAGACCAGCATATCGCCGTAGCCCAGCAACATCTCCGCTCCACCGCTGTCCAGAATCGTGCGACTGTCCACTTTGGAGGCCACTTTAAAGGCGATGCGGCAGGGAAGATTGGCCTTGATGATGCCGGTGATGACATTGACCGATGGCCGCTGTGTCGCGAGGATCAGATGAATACCCGCCGCCCGGGCGAGTTGGGCCAATCGGGCGATACCGGTCTCGATGTCAGCCGGTGCGACCATCATCAGATCGGCGATTTCATCGATGATGCAGACGATGTAGGGAAGCTTTTTTTCCGGAAGGGTCGTTTCGGAAACCTCTTGCGCATCCATCTGATGAACCGCCTGGCGTTCTTCGGCCGAAAGTTCCTGGTCTAAAACCGCAGCCGCTTCCTGTGCTTCTCGGTTTTTCAGGATTTTAGCATTGAATCCTGCGATATTGCGGACACCGGCTTTGGCAAAAATATGGTAGCGGTGTTCCATCTCGCCGATGAGCCAATTCAGTGCATTGGGAACCTTTTTGGGATCGGTGACCACCGGGATGAGCATGTGCGGCAAACGGTTATAGCACTGCATTTCGACGATTTTGGGGTCGACCATGATAAAGCGCAGGTCGTCCGGTGTAGCGTGGTACAAAAGTGAGGCGATAATGGCGTTGAGGCAGACGGTTTTCCCGGCACCGGTCGCTCCGGCAATGAGCAGGTGCGGCATGCGGGCAAGGTCCTGGATCAATGGTTCTCCGGTGACAGTTCTCCCGAGAACGACCGGGATGTCGGCCTTATTCTGCGACCACTCCACCGAACAGAGAATCTCGCGGAGACGGACGGTGATGGCATTATGGTTGGGAATCTCTATACCGACGCAGCTCTTACCGGGTACCGGTGCGAGGATGCGGACAGAACGTGCGGCGAGATTCAGAGCTATGTTTTTATCCAGGCTGAGAATCTTCTCGACGCGAACGCCAACTTCTGGCGTGACGTCATAGCGCGTGATGACCGGGCCTCGATGGATTTCTCCGGGATGGACCGTTACGCCGAACTGGGCGAGCGTCTGGATGAGTTTATCCGAGACATCGGAATAATTTTCCGATGAGACCATATTCGTATCTCCTCTTTCGAGGAGATCCAATGGAGGAAATATGTAGTTGCCGCAGCGTCGCGGTGGGCGGACGGGTTTGCCGGAAGTCGATGGGGTACTTTCCTTTTCTGCTGGATGGCGTTCCATAGGTGTTGGCAAAGTAACATTGGGTTCGGATGAGCCCCTGGAGGTCGTCGCAGTGTTATGCTCGGCGGTTACTTTCTTTAGGGGAGAGGAGGGTTTTCGCCGGAAACATTTTCGGGTGAAGAAGGTCATTAGGGCAATCCAGCGGCTGAGAATCCACCATAAACCTATACACAGTTGATACATTTGAATCCCGCGCTTATGGAAAATAGTCCCTAGGGAAGATTCGCGGGAAAAAATAATGAAGATGGAGGCGATGCCCAGGGAGAGGAAGGCAGACCAGGTGCCGACGATGCCCAGAGCCTGGAGGCAATGCGGCTCGAGAAGGTGGCCGTAAATACCTCCTAACCCGGTGCTAAGGTGCGTCTTTAGCCAAGATGTGGCGGAGAGCGTATGCGTCCCTTCGTATAATGTCCCCAGGACAGAGGTGCAGGATAGGGCGATAAGGGTTGCGGGCAGACGTATCCATCCCCAGCACTTTCCACGGGTCAGGAGCGGTCGTAGGCCGTACCAAATACCAATCGCGATGAGCAATGTCCAGGCAAGGCCAAAAATCCTCAATCCCCAGATGTAACAGAAGCTGCCCAAAGTCCCCATGAGGCTTTCATGGGGATGTTGCGTGACGGCTGTCGTCACGAAGCGGCTGTATTGGGGCTGAAATTCCACAAGGGCGATACCCCCAAGTATGGCCATGAGCAGAACAATACTGCTCCCGATGTGGCGAAATACCGTACGCCTTAGGGCGTTGGGAGTCACCTGCGAAGTCTCTTTTTTTGCGGCTTCTCTCACGGGAAATTTAAAGTGAGGTATTTCTTTCGGCTGTCAAATGTGTTGGATTCAGTTTTGTCGAAGCGCGGATCGATTTATTCTTGAACGGGCGGTTAAAATGAATTCCGTTGGCCATATTCGGGGGATTAGCTCAGTTGGTTAGAGCGCTTGCATGACACGCAAGAGGTCACTGGTTCGAGTCCAGTATCTCCCACCATTGATACTTAGGTATCGTGAAATCCCTATGGATGTTCTCGAAGATTGAGAGCGAAGTTCCGAAAAGCATGGCGAGCTATGATCCGCCAAAATGCTGATGGAGTATGCTCACCGAGTTTCTTGATGATGCCTTCGGGGATACGGCGTAGTTTTGGGTCGGCTGTCTTTGGATTTCGAAGAAATCGCTCACTTTGTGAGCTACAACAGGCTGGTAGCCTGTTGCAAAGACAGCCAAGGGAATGCCAGAACATTGGGGCGTCTCCATCTGACCGGCGGGTTGACCGCCTTTAAGTCCTTCGGGCTTGCCCGCTGCGCGGGCCCGTGCCGTACCCACTGCGTGCCGGGAGGCACGCAGTGGGCACGGCACAAAGGCGGTCAACCCAATTACCTGAAACTTGAGCACCATTGCCCTGTCAAAATTAAAAAAACCAGTTGCCCAGAAAAATTTTATGATTAGACGTCATGCTCTATGGAGAAGAGCTGTCATTCTCTACTTTTGGGCTCTAGCATTTTTTTAGAGCTATCGCGGATAGCCTTTAATGCCGTACTTTGTGCGGTCGTGGGTTATGCGGTTGCTTGGGAAGGACGTACCGTCCTGCATTCGGTACAAGCTATACCACAAGTGTGGTTTCCATGTGTCATCATCGCCAATATAATTTATTGTGGGCTTTATATTTTCGATATTTTTAGCCATTACGTGTGCCCATGGAAATGGTTACTCTATGTCCTAAGGCTTAAGCTTTGGCTTATCATGACGATCTTTTGTAGTATCCTCACCTACTACGTCACCAGGGTGCTCGTATCTCTTAGGTCCCATGGCTGAGCTTATGCCTTCGGGAACAGAGGACTTCGCAGAGAGGGCAAGAAATTGTACAGCACTTTTTCAAAATCTTGGGAGTCTGGAAAAATAGCAATTTCGATACGAAGATAATAGAGCGGAGCGGTGAATGGAAAATCCTTACGGATCCGAACGGAGTCCTTCTCGGTCGTGATGACGGCATCGATGGGGTTCAGTTGGGCACGACCATTGAAGCGCGTCAGGTCGTCTACGGTAAAGAGATGGTGATCAGAAAATCGCTGATGGTAGGTGATTTGTGCCCCTAATTCTGTCAGGAAATGCTCAAAACTGTCCGGACGAGCAATACCACTCAGAACAGCGACGCGTTTCCCTATGATCCATTGGAGTAATTCCTGGTGACCATCCGCATGCCGGATGAAGTATTTCGGCCGGTGGCAGCATTCGATGATCGGTGCATGAAAGTTATGGGCCCGGAGACGTTGTTTCATGGCTTCATCTGGGCGTCCATCGGATTTCGTCAGTAGGATACAAGAGGCACGTCGGATGTGCTCTACGGGTTCTCGCAGGATCCCTCTGGGTAGGAGATATTGCTTATCGAGGGGTTGCGTCTTATCGATGAGCGTACAGTGAAAATGACCTTTGAGGGGAAGGTATTGCATGCCGTCGTCGAGTACAAGCACATCGGCTCTCAATTTGCGTATGGCGTATTGTCCGGCTTTGACGCGATCTTTGTCGACCAGGACGCTCACGCCGGGAAGGTTTTGGGCGAGCATATAGGGCTCATCTCCTGCATCGGCCGGCGAGAGATAGACGTGCTTCCCATCGCTGACGATTTTCGGTGGCCTGGGAATTTGGTGCGTCAGCCAGCGCCAGAATCGTGAAAATAGAGGTTCTCGGCGGCTTTTGTATCCGCGGCTGAGTATCGCTACGCGACGGCCATTGGTGTGGAGAAATCGCGCGATATATTCTGTGACGGGCGTTTTTCCGGTGCCGCCAACGGTGAGGTTACCAACGACGATAACGGGACAACCTAACGTGGTGGGACAGCAATAGCGATGGCGGTAGAGAAAGAGTCGCAGTTCTACCATCCAGCCGAATAGAAATGATAATGGGTAGAGGCAAGCGGCCAGGACTTTGGCCTTGCGGTCGTATCGTCGGTCGTAAAGTACATCGGACATAAAGACCTCCCAACGGTCAAAGCGACGCATCCAGCGCTTTTTTTGGCGTTGAAGGCTATAGCGTATGCGTCTCAAAAGCCGGAACATAACGAGGAGGATCGGGCCAATGGGCCATATCGGAAAAGCTCTTCCATGATGCTTGCCGTGTGGTCGTGGAAGCGAATCATTTTGAACAGGATCTCCGTGAACTTTTTTTGAAAGCGGAGCAATACCTCCAAGGGAAAATGGGTGACCTCTTTGGCTAGGCGCGAGAGGTACCAGAAATTTTGCTGAAAGATGTGGAAACTACTTTTTTCCTCCTGGGAAAAGAGCGAGCTGTACTGGGCCGCTAATTGTTCCCATTCCGATTTGGAGAGGCGTTGCTGCCGCAGGTGCAATTCTCCTGTTTCGACGAAATAGCGAAGCGCGATCATCAGGCGATTGCGGTGCTGCAGGGCACTGAGCAGAGGTCGTGCTTCCTTATGGTAAATGAAATAGCGCCGCAATCCCTGAAGCGCCGTCTCTAGATCGGCCGAATAAAAGAGGTCTACGGCTTCGAAAAATTCACCGGGGATGAGTTCAGGTACGAGTTTTTGGATTTCCTGTAGGGTGATATGGCCATTAATGCCGATGTAGAGCGAAAGTTTTTCGATCTCCTGCGAGAGTGCCTGTCGAGAAAATCCTACCCGGTGACACAGTAATTCTAGCGCTTCCTCATCAATCGTGATGGAATGCTGTTGGCAGGTTTTGCGTACCCAGGGCAGGAGCTCGGTGGATGTTTTTGCCTCGGGGAAGAATTCGGAATGGCCCAAGCTGTCGAGTTGCTTGAAGATTTTAGTCCGTCGGTCGACGGGACAGGCCGATAAGATGCAAATCATCTCTTCGGCATGTTGCCATGAAGAGAGAAATGTCTCGATGGCTTCACGGACTACTTCGGAGCGACCGGTTGGCGTATCGGCGAGAAAGTCGATGTGCCGGAGCCAGAGGACACGACGGGGGGAAAAAAGGTCCCGATAGCGCATGGCGTTCTGGGCCTCCCAAAGGCAACGTTCCGCGTCGGCTATCGCCGTTCCTTGCGGCTGGAAAATTTCCACCGTATAGGTGTCTTGTGTAAAGGTATTCGCCACTTCTTGTGCGCGCTGCTGAATCGCGTAGGCATCGTTCCCGTATAGGAAGTAAAACCGTCCAGATTCCATAGATTATCAATGGCGGATATTTTAACGTGCCTTGGCGGGAGTAGTGGTTTTATCGGGTGGATTGACGACGCCGCCGGAAATGATCATTTTCATCCCATCGGTGACACTCATGTCGAGCTCAATGATATCTTTTTTGGGTATGAGTAAGAGGAATCCCGTCGTGGGATTCGGGGTTGTGGGCAGGAAAATATTGACGACTTCTTCGCGCGTTTTGGTCTGGACTTCCCCCTGGGTTTCACTGGTCAGGAAACCTATGGCATAGCACCCCTTATGGGGGAATTCCACCAGAACGGTTTTATTGAAAATCGAAGCGCTGTTCTGACGGAATGTATCGACGATTTGTTTGACCGTTTTATAGATGATGTTGATAAAGGGAAGCTTTGCAATGATCTGCTCGAAGAGCCGAATCATCCAGCGACCAAACATATAGGTCGAAAGATGGCCGAGTTCCGCAATGAGTAGAAAGAGAAGGAGGAGTATCGCCGTATAGATCCCCATCGCCAAGACGCTGTTTTCTGGAACCGAGATATGGAATACCTTGAGCAGCAGCTGGCATAATGGCAGGCCGGCATTTTTCAGAAGAAAATCAATGATGAAGAGCGTGACGATGACGGGCAGCAGGACGAAAATACCCGTGAAGAAAGCATTCCGCAAGGATTTGAACATGCTTCTTCACTATGGTATTTGCTATGGCCTTTGACAAGGCGTATCTTTAAGAAATACACGAGGGACGCTATTTTGTTGGCAGAAGTTTTGCTATTTTCAGGGGCTATGGTTATGCACGTGTCTGGTTTTGTCCCTTGACAAGCCATAGGAAAGCCAGAGCGTATGCCTCATAACTCAATTAACCTATGCCACGGGAACACATCATCTTAGAATGCACGGAGGCGCGGGCGGAGGGGAAGCCGGTCTCGCGTTACATGTCGTCTCGCAATAAAAAGCTGCAGACGGAACGCGTTGAGAAGAGGAAGTACAACAAATACCTCCGGCGCCATACGCTGCACCGCGAGATCAAGAAATAGGTCTGTGGCATCCAAAGGTGAGGGCCGCAGATTTGCGGGTGGTCGATGCTTGTAAGAAGTAGCTCTAGAAGTAAAGGAGGTATGAGAAAAGATGCGAATTTTCGTGTCGTTGATGTCTATAGCGGATGTCGTGCCTTTGCCTTTGAAGAGGATTCGGTGCGGCGGGTTGTGGAGGTGATCGATGCCAAGATGTCGTTTTCGATGCCGAAGGGTAATCTATCCGTAGCTTTTCTTCCGTTACGAAAACTACGTGTTTTGCACTGGAAATACCTGGCCGACGATTCTCTGACGGATGTCATGACATTTCCGGGTGATGCGAAGATGTCCTTTGCCGGGGAGATCATCGTGGCACCGGCGTTTGCCTTGCGTCAATTAGCGCTTCACCAGACAACATTTTCGGAGGAAGTCACACTTTATCTGGTTCACGGCTACCTTCATCTCTGCGGTTTGAATGACAAAACCGCGGATGAGTGCCAGAAAATGAGAAGTGCTGAGCAGGAATGCCTACAACTCCTGCAGAAGCATGGAGCGATGGTGGAATGTCAGTGGAAAAGGAGTGGTAAAGAAATTATGGTATGAACTCATCGGGGCGGAAAGGCCATTGCCATTGGAAGTTCTTTGTTTCCGCTGTTTCGATGGAAAGGGAATGATAAATCAGAGATACAGTAGCGATGTACATTAATCGCCAAATTTTTCCTGATGCGGTCAGAATTTTTCTCCCCGTTTTGGCAGAAAGCGCTCGATGACTAGCCCCAATAATCCAAAAGCACTGCTGCACCATACGCTCTGGATGAGGGCCGCCATAACATTATCAGAAATATGCAGAATATGAAGCCATTCCCATTTTATACTGCTTAATACAAGAATAATCATTACGCCTATGGCCCACCATTTCATGAATAACATGATAAACTTGACTAACATGACCGCATTTTTTTCGAGAAAACTCGGTTGTTTTATGTCCGAATCTTTATCTTCATTTTTTAATCCTGGAGCACTTTTACCGTGTTTCTCCACCCGATTCTTCAGGTTGACATCTTCGTCATAGTTATTTCCTCTTGAACGCTTTTCCTCTACCGGGGTCTTCAGGCTATTATCCGGTTCCTGAATTTTTTCCTTATATTCATCTTCCATTGGACGATATTCCTTTATTAGCCCTTCAGGGTCGTCGTTCATCGTGTGAGTTTTCGAAAATATTCCTCTATGTAACCATCATCTATGGGAGTATTCCATCTCTCGCCTACGTCGCTTTTTGTTTTTGACCAAGGCGAACCTTCCTCATGTGACCATTTACTCAGGGCAGAGGCCATACATTTGCCGAGGCTCTTTATGTGTGGGTCAAATTCCTCTTTGTCCCTTTCTTCAATAGCCTCAAACAGGCTCGCTTTTGTGTCGTCCAGGTAAAAGTCGTTTTTTTGTATGTCCTCAAAAACCTTGACAAATACAGGGCCATAAGGCCACAACCTGGGCCGTTCATTCGTCAGACGCAGTCTTCTTTTTGCCCAGTAGAAGCCATACAGCACGTACAGCAGTTTCTGGATTTTTGTATTGTTGTACTCGTAGTCGGGATTATCCTTTTTAAGTTCATTGCATTTGGCCATGATGTACTGGGCGATTAAAAGACTATCGTACATAATAGGTTCCTCTCATTTTTTATACTTGGAATTATAATCATTTTTGTCACACTTGAAACGACATGCTTAAGATCGTAACCATCGTAGTAAATGTGTTTTATTTACAGCCAGGAGGGGTGGGCAAGACACACGACGCTTTTGGCTTTATCAGGAGATTTCCGTCTTATGGAGAGCGGAATTTCAAGGCCCATAAAAGAATATTTCCCTTTCCCTACCGCCCCTAAAAATGCTGACAGACCTCAGTCATCTTTCCCACGGGAAAAGAGACTTCGGATGATGAAGTATAACAGACCCAGGGCGCTACTGTACCTTATGCTCTGAATGAAAGCTACCATGACCCCATCAGAGATGTCGAGGACACGAAGACATTTCCATTTCTCACAGCTCCGGCTTAGCACAAGAAGGATTATTATGCCTATATACCCAAAAGATATAAGACCCATAAAGAAATAGATTAGACGCCTTTTAAATTTTATATTCTGCCCATAGTCTTCATTTCTCAACTTCAGCCAGATTTCCAAGGACGAAATACCATTGCTGTCGGAACTCAGCTCTTCCCCTTTTTTGGTTTTGATTTCTTCTTTCGCCAGGCATTTTCCATGCGAGGAGTCGCTACTATTACTCTTTTCTATTTCTGGCATACCGGATTCGTGTTTTGCTGATTCGCTAAAGGCGTTTTTTGAAATATTCCTCTATGTAATGGTCTTTCAGTGGAATATTCCACGCTTCCCCAAATTCTTTCTTTGTTCTTGCCCATGGCGAGCCTTCCTCATGCGACCAGGCCGACAATTTGGAGGCTTTTAGTGTGCCGAAAATTTCTATGCTCTCGTCAAAGTTTTTTCGTTCCTCTTTGGGAAGATCGATGAACCGTTCCTCTTTGGTATTTTTTAGATAAAAACCATTTTCAGATATGTCATTAAAGACATCCACGAACACAGGCCCATAGGGCCACAGTCTGGGTTGTTCATCGGTCAAACGCCTCCCCTTTTCGGCTAGATAGAAGCCATACAGCACATACAGCAACTTCTGGATTTTTGTATTGCTGTACTCATAATCAGAGTTGCCTTCCTTGAGCTCGTTGCACTTGGCCATGATGTATCGGGCGATTAAAAGACTATCGTACATAATTGGTTCCTTTCTTTTTTGCCATGGTTTGAAACTATAATCATTTTTGCCATACTTAAAATTATATACCTAAAATTGTAATCCTCATAGTAAATATTTGATTTACGTTTTACTCGTAGCCGAAAGAAATAAGTGTATTGTCCATGCATATCCGATAGACAAAAAATCAGGTCAATGACCGGTAAAACACCGCGTGTTTTTATTTTTCGTCCTTAGCGAAACTCTTTTAGGTGTAGAACCCGTTTATCGTTTTGGGAAGAAGTGCAGAAGAACTATCCCTACCAACCCCAAAACATTGTTTACAAATACAGCTCGAATGAAGGTAGTCAAAACACCATCGGAGACTTTCAACCACTGATTAGATACCAGCAAAAAAAATGTGAATATGGAGCACGTGTAAACAAAATGTCTTACAAAATTGACTAATTCCCCCTTGGACTTTGTATCCTGGTCATAGCGCTTTCGCTGCGATTCCTGATCTTTACGCTTCTGCTCTTGATCACTTTTTTCAAGTGAAAGATATAGCTTCTCTTTTTCGCACTCTTCTGAATTTGTTGCCTCATGGCGTAAGCTCTCTTTGTCCCCGGTAGGAGAAGGTTCTTCCTCTGTCATAGCAACTTTTTAAAATATTCTTCTATATATTCATCTTTGATGGGGGTATCCCATTTTTCGCCCACCTCATCTTTTGTCCTTGACCAAGGTGAGCCGTCTTCATGTGACCATTTAGTCAGTGTAGTGGCCATGAACTTGCCAAAGTCATTTATATGTCCATCGAACTCTTTTTTATCTTCGTCCAATATGTTATCGAACAGGCTTGTCTTCGTATTGCTCATATAAACCCCGTTTTCTTGTATACTCAAAAAGACATTGACGAATGCAGGGCCATAGGGCCACAATTTGGGTGGTTCGCCCGTCAGGGGAAGTTGCTTTCTGGCCAGATAGAAGCCGTATAGCACATACAGCAGTTTCTGGATTTTTGTATTGTTGTACTCGTAGTCGGGATTATCCTTTTTAAGTTCATTGCATTTGGCCATGATGTATCGGGCGATTAAAAGACTATCATACATAATTGGTTCCTTTCTTTTTTGCCATGGTTTGAAATTATAATCATTTTTGTCACACTTGAAACGACATACTTAAGATTACGATCATCGTAGTAAAGTGTTTTACTCACGGCTAAAAGGGATAGACGTGTTGTCTATACATGCCCGATGGATGAAATAGGGCAGGAAATATCTCCTCGCTGCTTTTTACAGGATGAGATAATCCATTGACCTCGGAAAGAAACTTCCCTTTCATAAGATGTCTCTTCGCTCAGATGGTGGAATTGGCAGACACGCTGTCTTCAGGCGGCAGTGCCGAGAGGCATAGGGGTTCGAATCCCCTTCTGAGCACCAATGTTTCCTTCATTACTTGGTTTTTTTTGACTTTTCATTGTTTCCGTTATCCCTTAAATGTGTCCATAGGATAGATTCCCTATGCTAAAAGTATCATTAGGATATTATCAAAGGGCCGCAATGGCGGTAAGTGCTTTATGGGTATTTCTATTTTTTGGAGGGAAACTTTTGGCCGAAGGGATAGTCCCTGAAGGAGCAGTCATTGCTGTGGAAGAGCCGGTGGGGAATGCAGAAAAAGAGGCCTTGGATGTAAAGGCTTCTCCTCTGGCGGAAGGAAGTTCTCTGACGGATACTTTTTTGATGGGCTGGATCGTCTCTTTGGGCCTGATCCTCGTCATGCGTGTGCTACTTTGGAAGCCGAATATCGTCCCTTCGCGGGGGCAATCTTTAATAGAGTCCGTTATAGAAGGTTTAGAAGAGATGTTGGCCTCTATCCTTGGAAAGCACGCTTTATCCTATGCTTTTCCGGCATTGTTGGGCTACTTTTTTTTCCTCTTGATCCAAAACTGGAGTGGTCTTTTTCCTGGCATCGGTTCGATCGGCTTTCGGGAAAATGGACATTTTTTTCCTATTTTGCGCCCCATGAATTCCGACCTCAATGCCACCTTGGGTATAGCCCTGGTCTCCATGGCTCTTTGGGCCTACTGCATTTTAAAATGTGTGGGCCTACAGGGTTTCTGCGAGCATGTTTTTGGCAATAAGGCTGAAAAAACGGCGCTCGCCTTTGGGGTTTATCAGTTCTTGATCGTCGTGTTTCTCGCGGTGGGGTGTATCGAATGTATTTCGATTGCTTTTCGGGCCATCTCTTTATCATTTCGGCTGTTTGGGAATGTTTTTGGTGGCGAGACGCTTTTACATCATATGTATGATTTTGGGAAATTTTTAACGTCGGGAGGATTTGCACAGACGGAACTCTACAAGATGCTGACCGGAGTGTCCTCTGTAATGGCGCGAAGAGTAGATGTCTTTTTATCATGGGCGGGTTATCTACTACCTCTGCCATTTTATTTTTTAGAATGCCTTATTGGGCTCATTCAGGCATTTGTCTTTACTTTATTGGTCGCGGTCTATATCGGTTTAATCTGTCATCATGAGGATGAAGCGGTACCGATGATTCCGGCGACGGAAGTTCAATCCTAAAAAGAGAAAATTATGATGTTACAAACGATAGCGGCGATTACGGGTGATTTCGGTCACGGATTAACGGGTGCATTGGGCTGTTTGGCGGCCGCCTTTAGCGTGGCGATGATCGGGACTAAGGCTGTAGAATCTGTAGGGCGTAATCCTGGAGCTGCAGGTAAAATCCTCGTGCAGTCCATCTTGGGCATGGCTTTGGCGGAAGCAGTGGCATTTTATGCACTTTTCCTGTCCTGAATTTTTTACCAGTTCGCGTAGAGGGTATTTATGTTGCTGAGTGATAGGGCTTAGGGAAGGACTTTTAAGCAAGAGGAAAGCGCGGTGATGTTTTTTTTAAGAAGTTCGTTGTTCTTTGCTTTCGATCGTCAAGCTCTCTTGGGTTTGGTGGAGCGATTCGGCATCCGAGGAGATTTATTGTTGCTGCAAAGTGTCAATTTTGTGGCGATGGTAGCTGTGCTCTATATTTTCGCGTTTCGTCCTGTTATGAGGATTATGGAAGAGCGGAGAAAGAGGATTGCGGTGGGTTTAGCGCAGGCAGAGGAGGCGAAAGGGAAACTTCAGGAAGCTGAAAAATTGCGCCAGCAAATGCTAAAAGGAGCCCAGTGCAAAGCGCAGCAGATAGTGTCTGGAGCCAAGGAGCGGGCTAAGACGTATGCACTCGAACAAGAGAAGGCGGCGGAAGCGCGGGCGAAATGCCTGATAGAGCAGGCCAGAGAAGTCATAGCTCGCGAAAAAGAGCGATTGTTCGAGGAAGTGTATCGAGAGACGCGCGCGACCATTGTCAGCCTTGCTGAGCGGGTATTGGCGTATGATGTAAATGCCTCCGAGCGTGAGAAATATATCCGATCGGCGGAGAAATTTTTAATGGAAGAACTGCACGATGAGGACTTTGCCATCTCTTCGAAAAATCGCTAATCGTTTAGCGGCATTATCGTGGGATCCGTCGAAGCCGGAAGAACTTTCACATGAGCGGGTGCAGGCTATTTTGAATATTATTGCCGAATACAGTGCATATGATGCATCGCGATTGCGACGCTTTTACGTTCGTTCGTTAAAGCGATGGTACCGCTGTCATTGTGTAGAAATTGAATTTTGCGGACCTTATGAGATTTCTTTCTTCGAGCGATGTCGAGATAAAGTTCAAAACGGTGAGACCCGCCCTTTGGGCTATGTCGCTCGAGAAAATCCTCAATTGTTAGCGGGGTTTCGCCTGCGTTATGGCGATTATCTGTGGTCTCAAAGCGTAAAAGATAGCTTGGAGTTCTTCAAGACATTCGTTTGAGGCAAAGGATGATACCTTGGCTTTTTGGGGCTGTTTGCTTTCCTCCGAATCCGTGGCAGAGAAGGAGATGAAATCGTGAAAAATAGCATGGGTCGGAAATATTTCCAATGGCATTGAAAATGATAAATCGCAAAAGAATGAAGATTTTCCTTCCAAAACGAAGATGAAATTTTTGCAAAAAGAGGCTTCTTGGGACGTAATTCAGCCCTGGTGTACATTGTGCCTGTTGGTCATAGGGATCACGACCATTTACTCGGCGCAATTGAGCTTTTTGGGGGATCAGTGGAAAGTGCAGCTGGTGTGGGCGGGTATAGGATTAGGGATTTACCTGGTGGCTTCTCGGGTCGATTATGAATTTTACCTGAGGCATGCTCATTGGATCTATATGATCAGTGTTGGATTACTGCTGTCGCTCTGGACTCCATTAGGAGTACGTCGTTTTGGTGCTGTGAGATGGCTTCACATAGGAGGATTTCGTATTCAGCCTTCAGAGCTAGCGAAGGTAGCGATATTATTTATGACGGCGAGTATTCTGGCGCGATCAGAAGTAGGAGAAGTCAAGCGTTCGTGGCAGGTGTTACTCAAAATAGGAGCTGTGTTGCTACTGCCGGCATCGCTTATCTTTTTTCAACCCGATTTAGGTTCGATGTTAGCGCTTCCGCCGGTGGTATTTGCGTTATTACTCATCTCGCCTCTTTCGGGGAAATTTTTTCTCAGCGTTCTGGGGGCCGTGTTGGTCATGATTTCCATTGTCACATGTGATATTTATGCCTATCGCCTTTATCTCGATAAGCATCAGTTGAATCCTCTAAAAGATGTGGGGCAGTATGAATCTCACTCATGGTTGCCATTGAAGGATTATCAGCGAAATCGCGTGCTCGCTTTTGTTCTGCCGCAGGTCGTGGATCCACAGGGTACAGGTATCAGTTGGAACCTACGTCAGTCATTAATTGCCATTGGCAGCGGCGGGATACGAGGTAGAGGATTTTGCAGAGGAAATCAGTCCAAGTTGGGGTACCTGCCGCAATCGGTGGCTGCGAATGATTTTATTTTTTCAGTGATGGCAGAGGAACATGGATTTATGGGAGGAGTGATCGTTCTCCTGCTCTATGCCCTGATGATCGCTAATAGTTTCCGGATTGCCTGGATGGCCAGAGATAGTTTTGGATGCTTTATCGCCACTGGGGCAGGTGTTCTGTGGATGGTCCATATAGGGATCAATATAGGAATGACACTAGGTTTGATGCCGATCACGGGTATACCACTTCCTTTTTTAAGTTATGGTGGTTCTTTTTTGATCCTCTGTTGCTTCTTGCAGGGAATGCTTCAAAGTGTTTACCATTATCGGTATCATTACGCATGAGCCAATGGTAAAATTTCGTAGTTAATATTGAGTGTATGATGAAAACACAGCACATTTGTGAGGAAAGGATAGGGAGCCATGATAGGGCGATGATAGACCCAACTCTGTTGGAAAAATTGAAAGGCAGGCCAGAAGAGCGCCTGGAAAAGGAATTAAGTAAGCAAGAATTACAGCAAGAATCGGTTCAGAGAGCGAAATCTCAGCCGATCTTGCAGCGTATTTTAAAAACGCTTATACGAAGAGATAGGACATTTCGTGAGATTATTTTCAATAGTGAGCCTTTTGAACGTCGGGTCGCCCTCTTGGAAGACGGTATTTTGAAGAATTTCGAGATCGAACGAAAAGATAAATGTCGCATGGTAGGCGCGATCTTCAGGGGAAAAATTCAAAACTTGGAACCGGGACTCAAGGCGGCCTTTGTGGATATTGGTCAAGAGAAAAATGCTTTTTTGCATTATTGGGATGCTTTACCGGCGGCCAACGATACAAGTATTGAAGTTGTACGAATCAATGCATTGAAGAAATCCAAAGAACAGTCGCATTACACGATTAAGGATATCCCGAAACTCTATCCTATTGGCGCTGAGATCATCGTTCAGATTATCAAAGATCAGATCGGAAGCAAAGGACCTCGTGTCTCGACCAATATCGCCCT
This sequence comes from Puniceicoccales bacterium, assembly GCA_031255915.1. Taxonomy (GTDB): domain Bacteria; phylum Verrucomicrobiota; class Verrucomicrobiia; order Opitutales; family JAIRLG01; genus JAIRLG01. The sequence goes on from JAIRRP010000007.1 coordinate 15,242, forward strand.
ACCGGGGCGCTTTATGGTGCTCATGCCTTTTTCGGATCAATGTGGTATTTCGCAAAAAATAGAAGATATTCGTGAGAGAGATCGCCTCAAGTCCATTCTTCAAAAGCTGACGATCCCAGAAGGCATGGGTGTGATCGTACGCACCGTTGGCGAGGGGAAAAAAATTCGTTATTTCGTTCGAGATTTACACCTTCTCTTGCAGAAGTGGGAGGAAATTCAGCAGAATATAGCTCAAAATGGAAAACCCGGAGCTATTTATCAAGAACCGGATATCATCGAACGGACAGTGCGGGATTTTCTAACAGAGGAAATTGATCGCGTCATAGTCGATAATGCAGAGGATTATCAGAGGATTATTGACCTTGTCGGAAAAATATCTCTGCGCGGAAAATCGAAAATTACACTGTTTACGGATAGTATTCCTGTTTTTGAACGCTTTAACATTGAGCGCCAAATTGAACAGACCTTTACGCGTCATGTCGCATTGCCATCAGGTGGCGAGATCGTCATTGACGAAACGGAGGCATTAACCGCCATCGACATCAATACAGGTAGTCATCGCCGACAGGACATAGGCGAAGAAAGTCAAAATTTCATCTACCAGGTGAATGCAGAAGCCTGTAGGGAAATTGCGCGCCAATTGCGTCTACGGAATATCGGTGGGCTGATTATTATCGATTTTATCGATATGAAAGCGCGTAACGACCGGAATAAAATTTACGAACTCATGCTACAGTTGATGTTGGAGGATAAGTCACGTAATCAAGTCCTTCCTATTTCGGCATTAGGCATTATGCAGATTACGCGACAACGGCACTCCCAAAGCACAGCCAGTGATATGCGTGAGCCTTGTCATTATTGTCAAGGTCGTGCCTTCTTGAAATCACCGCGAACGATGAGTTCTGAGATACAGCGAAAGATCACCAGTACGGTGAAATACCTGCGTCAACGGAAAGAACAGCAGGAGCGTATTGCTATTCGCGTATTCCTTCATCCTCAAGTTTTGGAGCGCCTTCGGTGTGAAGATGAGGAACTATTGTTGGCGATGGAGGAGCATTATAACATTCAATTAAGTTTCTGCGCAGATGCGACATTTCATATGGAAAATTTTCGTATCCTCGATGCCAAGACGAATATGGATTTACGTTGATCATCATGATGGCCTATCCCTTCCGTATTGTAATACTTTGCGGCGGTTTATCGTCGGAGCGAGAAGTTTCACTACAGAGCGGTGAAGCGATTTTTCGTGCATTGTCACATTATTTTCCAACAGAGCGTTTTATCCTCGATGACAATGCACTTCCTCCTGGTCTCGTTCCCGAGAGAGATATTATTTTTCCCATCATCCATGGAAAATTCGGGGAAGATGGGGCCCTGCAGGCGATCTTGGAACGTCGAGGATTTTCCTATGCCGGTAGCGGTATCATCGCGAGCGACCGCTGTATGCATAAGCTACAGGCAAAGGAAAAACTGCGCGCTTGTTCCCTACTGCTTCCCCAATGCATTTCTTTCCAGGCACCGAATTTTCCTAGATATGAGGAAATATGCGATAGCTTTCATGGAAAAGCGTTCGTGGTAAAGCCAGAAAATGAAGGCAGCAGCATCGCCGTTCATAAGGTTTTCACAAAGGGTGATTGGCAGTGTTTCTGTTCTGGAGCAGAAGAGCATCTGTGGCTTTTGGAGGAGTTTGTGGAAGGTAAAGAAATAACGGTCGCTTGGCTCAATGATCGCCCATTACCGTGTGTCGAAATTCGCCCCAAAGGGGGATTTTATGATTATGATCATAAGTATATGGCTGGGATGACAGATTATCTATGCCCAGCGCCATTGGAAGAGTCAGTCATGCGGCGCATTTTGGCCGATGCTGAAAAGGCATGTCTTTACTGCGGTTGTCGCGATTTTGCTCGGGTAGATTTTATCCTTATGAGCGATCAATTGCCTTATTTTTTAGAAATTAACACGATTCCGGGCATGACGGAGACAAGCCTGTTGCCTAAGAGTGCTTTGGCCATAGGTTTGACCTTTGAGCAGCTCTGCTATGAGATGATTTATCCGGCGATTCGTCGCTTCGGATTTCGAGAACTTCCACCGCATGCGATGGTTTAAGAAGAGGTGCATAACATCCTCTTGGGTAAGGGGAAAAAAGTTTTTGCCTGAAAAATCTTCGTTTCGTCGGCGATGGGAGAAGTCCATCATGGTGTCTTTGGTTATTGCTTGCGTATCTTGTACATGTTTAGCATTATGCCGATGGTTAGCCGATAGTTATCGTCGACATGTATTTCGACTCTACAATCAGCCGTTGCAGGAAATTCAATTTATGACGGATGGGATACTGTCCGCTGCGGCGCTGGCATCCTACATCACCTTTCCTAAAGGGATAGGCATGATGGATATCGACATAGAAGCTCTGCGCTCGCGTCTCGAATCGTTGGAGCAGATTCGCTATGCAGAGGTCAAGCGCCACTTCCAAGACCAGAGCTTGCAGATACTTCTTAAGGAAGAAAAGCCCTTTGCACGTGTCGTTCTGGAAAACCAAGGGAGGAAAGAGGTGTTGTGGGTCGGAAAGAGCGGCAAGATATTTCGTGGTATGAACTTAACGGATGCAGCTTCTCAGTCATCGCCATTTTTGACCGGTTTGCCCATTCAAAGAGGAAAAGAAGAGGGTGCTTACCATTTCGACTGCGATATAACGCCGATTCATAGTTTTTTATCACAGCTGGAACAAGAGTATCCCAAAATCTATTCGCAAATTCGTTATCTTTCGCTCCAGCATTGGGATCCAAAGGGTAATGCGCGTTGGTCGCGTATAGAAGTAACGGCAAAATGTGCCCAGAGGATTCTTTTTTCACCGGATTATTGGGAAGAGCAGTTTCAGCGACTCGATTACCTGTTGAAGGATGACCGTGTAAAAAAATACTTTCCACTTGAGCATATTGATTTACGCTTTGGCCAAGAAGTTAGGATTCGTTTAAGACGTACTGAGGAGTAATATCTATGAGTTTTCCAGCATCTACATTATTCAATTGGCCCAAGTCGTTGGAAATTTTCTCGCGCTATTTTCCCATGGAAGAAGAGCCATGGTTATGGCTACCCAAGATCGAGGGAGCGTTAAGGGCTATAGTGCCTACGCTTTCGGGCACGAAGCGGGATATTCCACCTGGTGTTGTGGTTGGAGAGAATGTCTATATTCATCCCAGTGTGGATTTACCCCATGTGGCGACCATTCAGGATAATATTTACATCGGAGCCGGGACGAAATTAAAACCAGGAGCTTATATCCGTTCGAACGTGATCATTGGCGATCGGTGCGTGGTGGGAAATTCCTGTGAAGTGAAGAATGTCATGCTCCTGGAATGCGTACAGGCGCCGCATTTCAATTATATTGGTGATTCGATTTTAGGGAGTAGTAGTCACCTGGGGGCTGGTGCTATTTTATCTAACCTGCGTTTCGATAAGCAGAGTATTGTCATAAAGTTGCCTTTGGAATCCTATGCGACAGGATTAAGGAAAGTAGGGGCTTTCATAGGAGATGGGGCTCAATTGGGATGTAATAGTGTTCTGCAACCGGGAACTGTCTTGGGCCGAAATGCTTGTGTTATGTCCGTGGCGGCCTATGGAGGTTTTCTGGAGGACGGTTGCACCGTCATCCCAAGGGATCGTCGGACGACCATCGTTTCCAAGAAGAAACTCTGATGGGCTTTCAGTTATTTTCCCATTGTCATTTCGGGCATAATTCTTAACATTTTTCCGTGGCTTACGGAGGAAAGTTATTATGGCAGTGGATCGAGAACAGGCGGTGTGGAAATTAAATGGTATGCTTAAGGCAATGGGGCAGGAGCTGGAAATGCCGGATTTAAAGCTGGATGAGCAGGGAACATGTTTTCTTGCTTTTGGGGAAGAATTCATGTTGCGCTGCGAATTGGACACTAAGGGAGCGATGGTGACACTTTACGCTTGTCTTGGCTCGATTCCAGAAGAGAGTCCTGAGTTTTTACAACGCTTCTTGGCGGCGAATTATTTTTGGAAAGAGACGGCGGGTGCGCGTATAGGTTTGGATCCAGAGGTTCCGGAAGATATAGTGCTCACGCAGGCTATGGCGATTGATTTTCTCGATGACGAATTGTTCTATAAGAATGTGGAGCGCTTTGTGAATGCCATCGACTACTGGGAGAAGCGTTTAACCGCATTGGAGGAAACGCAAGATAAAGGAGCTTTTTTGGAACTTCCGTCGCCGTCCTAATACCTTTACACCGACGATATCCGTGTCCTCCTACTGTCTCAAACGATTTTTCTTCTTATGTCCCTCGCAGGCCTCGCAAAATCTCTTCATTTGAAGACGGTGCGTTTGCGATTAAGGCCGTTGGCGGAGGGAGATACCATGGAAATGGCGCGTTACTTGAATGATCGCGAGGTGGCGGAGGGGCTGACTTATTCGCCGTATCCCTATACGCACGACATGGCGGTGGCGTGGTTAAAAGATGTCGCTTTCGCATCACAGCAAGATCGTGTGCTGTATTGGGCCATAACGGATGGTGAGATGGAGAAGTTTATGGGCATTGTGGGATTTTCGCTGTATCGAGAACATGATAAGGCAGAAATGCATTACTGGCTAGGGCGGCCCTATTGGAATTGCGGATATGCTACGGAAGTGGCCAAAGCGTTAATTCCCTTTATCTTCGCGAAGGTGCAGATACAGCGCCTAGAGATTAATCATTTTACGCGCAACGGTGCTTCAAGGCGAGTCATTGAGAAATGTGGTTTCGTATATGAAGGAGAGTTGCGTGCCTACGTGAAGCGCTTCGGAAAGTACGAGGATGTGAAATTTTATAGCTTATTGAAAAGCGAAGTGAAATTATAAAAAGCTCCCAAAAAGAACATGGTTCTATCACCAAGGCAAAAAGAGCTGATAAAAGCGAGAAAGAGCTGATGTCAAAAGCTTCCAAAAAAAAGCTTGCCTAAGGGATACGTTTGTGCTATTCCAAGCTCTCTGGAGGTCTATATCGATTCCCCTAATAGGACGCGTGCATACCGTGTGTATTACAAATTGGGACAAATGTCCGGCGTTTTGTTCGGGATTTCTAAAGATTTGCCAGACTTCAAGTAGGAAAAGAATTTAAATATGTATAAAGGAATCGGAAAAACATTGGGAAAATGGAAGGCACTTCTGTGCTTGGGGGGCGTGTACCTCTTGGCTGGAAACGCGCTACCGGCGATACCTGTTGGACCGGGAGAGATAAACTCGACAGATACCGGTGATAAACAAAGAATATTTCAATTTTTAAATACGGCATCGCCGGAACTTATCTCATTTCTGCAACGTATTGGGGTGCTGACAGAAAATACCCCCACGAGCAAAATGTTGGCAACGAGTATGGAATGTTGGAGTTATGCTCCGTCTGCGTCTATGCCGATAACAAGCGTATCGATCGATTTGTGCAGTGCCTTGCAAATAAGAAATGATGCTAAGGGCACCATACAGTGCGCAGTGTTTCCTTTTGGAGGTGCTCAATTTGCATCATGGGAATGCGATGCTCCCCTGGATGGCCTTCGCACTCGATCTTTACCATCCGGCGGGATCAAACGTTGCATCTCGAATGGAATGAAGGTGACTTTGGAAAATCCTCCGGTGAATTTTCAATTGCTTGTATTCTTCCCTGAACCACATCCTATAATATATATATTACACTATAATATCGTAATTACCCCATCTGTGAATCCGCAGATGCAACATCCACAGCATACGTGGAATGGAAGACAGATACCGTCAGTGCCATTTTCCCCGACATCTGGAAATTATGGGCCACCAAAGGGTAATCCACCGCAGCTGACCCCAAATATGCCGTTTCAAGCGCAGCAGTATCCAGTGCAGGGGGCATTCTATCCGCAAGGATCGCAACCGTTCCAGCAGGGACAGTTACAGCCTTTGAATCAGAATCAGAAGGAATTAGAGAAAAAAATTATTATTATTTCGCAGCGATTAAAAACTGCAAGTGATGATTTGGATGAATGGAATCGTTTACCTCCTTATCC
>JAIRRP010000015.1 GCA_031255915.1 Puniceicoccales bacterium
TCCAGAGTCGAGAGACATTTATGGGAAAGCATTGCTCGTCACATTTCTCCTGAACAAGAGACATCTCTAGAAAAATTGCTTGAAATCCCAGAAGGCAAACATACTTCTCTTCTTATGGCTCTGCGGAAAAATCCTGTAAGAAGAAGTTCCCGTTCGTTAAAAGAAGCCCTGGAACGCATAAACTCTATTCGAGCCCTTGGGATAAATCTCTCGCTGCCGTTACAGATTCCACAGACGCGTATTAAAGCTTTAGGCCGTGTTGCAGAGGTTTGCCGACTAAAAACTCTTGAGCAAATGATACCACCGCGTCGTTTGGCAACTTTGGCTGCTTTCGTTTGCTGCCTTGAAGCCACAGCCCAAGATGACGCGATGGAACTTCTTGAAATCATGCTGAAAGACCTATTCAACAAGGCTGTGAAAGCCAATAAAGAGGCGCGACTGCGCACGATGAGAGACATGGATCAAAAAGCAGGAATTTTAGCGGAATTTTGTCTTGCCATAACGGATAGTAAAGGTCCTGTCTTGAAACGTCTGAGCAACGCTTACAAAACCACCTCGAAAAATGACCTGACGGAAATCGCTCTCAGTATCAAGGAAACTATACGCCCTCCCCATGACGTCTACTACCAGGAACTCAAAAAACAATATCGAAGCGCACGAATATTCCTCCCGGCTCTCTTGGAATACCTTCGGCTGGAAGCGACGCCTGCCGGAAAGCCTTTACTCTCAGCCTGCCAATGGCTGAAAGAAAAATTGAAGTCCGGCAAGGCAAAATCCAAAAACGACGCTCCCCCGGAAATTGTCGGCAAAGCGTGGCAAAAGCATGTTTTTATTGATAAAGACACAATTGATCTTCACGCCTACGCCTTTTGTGTGTTAGATGGGTTGCGCAAGGCGATTCCGCGGCGCGAGGTTTTTGCGACCCCGGGCTGGCAATATTCGGATCCCAGGACAGGGCTGTTCAGTGGTCCGGAATGGGAAGCGATGCGTCCAATTTTGTGTCGGGCACTTTCATTGTCTGCCAAACCTGAGCCGACGTTGTCAGCTTTAAGCAGGGAACTGGATATGACGTACCGTGCCGTTGCCGATCGTTTGCCTCAAAACACGGAGTTATGTTTCAAAAACGTTAAAGGAAAGCAGAAATTAAGCTTAAGTCCCTTGGACGCTAATGAAGAACCAAATTCACTGATCGAGTTGCGCAAAGAAATTCACTCCAGGCTGCCTCGGGTAGACCTGCCAGGAATACTGTTAGAAATAGCGGTACGGACTGGCTTTACAGATGCTTTCACTCACATCTCAGAAAAAACATCGCGAGCTTCAGATCTGCACGTCAGCTTATGCGCCGTTCTTATGGCCGAAGCCTGCAATATAGGGCTCCAACCACTGATACAAAATGACCTTGCTGCCTTAACACGGGGTCGGCTTTCGTGGGTCCAACAAACCTATATTCGGAATGAAACCTTGACGGCAGCAAACGCAATCCTGGTAGACGCTCATAGCAAACTGGAATTGGCACGTCGATGGGGTGGAGGGGAAATCGCCTCAGCTGACGGGATACGATTTACCGTTCCGGTTCGTACAATTCATGGCGGCTACAATCCCAAATATTTTGGCCGGGATCTGGGCCTGACATGGTACAATCTTTTAGCCGACATATTTGCTGGTTTGAACGGTATCGTCGCCCCAGGCACCTTGCGCGATAGTTTGCTGTTACTTGCTGTCGTCCTCGATCAGGATACGGTCATTCAGCCGACGACGATTATGACGGATACGGGAGCTTACAGCGATGTTGTTTTCGGTCTGTTCAGACTGTTAGGTTCTCGTTTCAGTCCACGTATGGCTGATATTGGTGATTCCAGACTATGGCGCATTGATCCAGAAGCAAAATACGGTGATTTCGACAAACTTGGATTGCACAAGATAAATCAAAAGCTCATTACCCAACAATGGGACGATATTCTACGCCTCGTCGGCTCGCTGAAACTGGGGAAAATGTCCCCAAAGGGAGCGATGCAGATGTTGCGGCTTGCCAATAAACCTACAAAATTGGCGCAAGCCGTCAGAGAAATCGGCAGGATTGAAAAGACACTGCACTTGCTGACGTATATTGACGACGCAGATAAAAGACGAAAAATTCTCACACAGCTCAATCGAGGCGAAGCCCGTCATCAATTGGCGCGCAATGTGTTTATCGGCAGACGGGGGGCAATATACGAACATTACCGTGAAGGTCAGGAAGACCAACTTGGCGCTCTTGGGCTGGTTTTGAACGCGATTGTCCTGTGGAATACGATTTATATGGAGGAGGTCTTGAAGCAACTCCGTCGGGAGGGATTCCCGGTTCAGGAATCGGATGAGGCTAACCTATCTCCGCTCATCAATGACCATATAAGCATGTTAGGGAAATATCCTTTTGCGATCCCTGATCTTGTGGCGCAGGGTCATTTGCGTCCTTTACGTAATCCCAGTGATGACGGAGATAACAGTTTTGATTGATCATAAGTTCAAATCCATGTAGGTAGCGTCCATTTCTTCTTTGTCGATACCGATATACCGCAGAGTGTCTCCACTTGTCGCGTGGTTTAAAAGCTTTTGGACAAGCCCAAGATTCCCGCAACTTTTCTTATACACATGGTACCCAAACGTTTTACGGAGCGAATGAGTACCTATCCTATCAAGACCAACGGCTTCTCCAGCTTCATGGAGGATATCCCTGGCTCTCCACCGGCATAGGGGACCACCGCCATTACGGGAAGGAAACAATGGCTCATCTCGGGTACAATTGGAACGTGTTTTCAAATAGCAAGAAAGAGTATCTTTGACTGATTTGTTAAGCTGGAATTGCTTCATTTTAGCAGTCTTTTGTTCTTGAATTTCAACTGAATCAAGCATTTTCCCTTTTTCATTCACTACATCGCCAACTTTCAGGGTAAGCAAATCGCTGATACGCAGGGCCGTGTTGATGCCCAGGACAAACATTGCTTCGTCTCTAAGGCTCTTATTGCGTAGAAGAACTTTCATAGCCTGGATTTTCTTCAGGTCCTTTATTGGTTCAACTTCCATAAACGAAATCCCCTTTTACTAGTAATATTATGAATATAGGAGATATTTTATCATGTAAGCAACAAGAAAGGAATGACGTAAGATAATGATATGCACCAGAAGAATTTTTCCCATATTGCCATCCAGTTATTTAAAAATTTTTGGAGAGTTCATGACGAGATTCCACATATTTATAATTTTCTAGCTATTCAATTATTTCTAAAAATCGTATAGTGTACTGTTATAAAAGGGTTTTAGTCAAATTGTGTCTAGCGAATGTCGTTTTTGGTTCCACTAGGACACATACCCCTACTACGAGCCTCTCCGCCACCCCTTCATGCCCGGGGCTGTCCGTCGCCGGTTCCCAGTTGGTCTTGAACCCACATGAGGGGTTTCCCGTGTTGCTCCGGTCATCCTGGGTATATGGCCTAACGGAACCAAAACTGTAATTCGTTGGACACAATTTATAAAAAAACCTTATATAGCAGCCTATGATAAGTTTCCCTGTAGCTAAAAACTTGCAAATAGTGCTTGATTTTTGATGAAATCCATTTGGGTCAGTAATATTAATATCTTATGCCTACTTATTTAACCTGGAGAAAAAAGAGTATGAAATCAAAAAATGGCCATTTTTGAAATCCCCAAAAGGTGCTTTTGGGGATTTCGGATTTTTAAAAACAATAGTAATTTCAATAGCTTATCAATTTTTACTCGACAATTATATTTCTCTTCATTTATTTTATCCCCAATTTCATATTTAAAACATATAAAAGGGGCTCTGACAAAGCAACATCTGGAAACATTTACAAAAGAGTTTTCTAGAGTTGATAAACTTTGACCAATTTTTAGCGAATGTCGTTTTGGGTTCCATTTGGCCATATCCCCCAATTTCGCCGTCTCTGGGTGTAAAATCGCGCCGACATATCCAGAGCGAATGTCCTTTTGGTTGCTGTTAGGTCATACTCACATTTTGCTGCTCCGCGACTATCTCGTCAAGTTCATCAAGAATGCCTTCGTCCCCGGAGAGATGAAACGGCTCATAGCCAACTTCGAGCATATGTAGCAAGTGATACTGTTTATCGCGCTCGACAAACTGCGCGGGGGAAAGATTGTGCCTGCGCATATATTTCATCGCAATGCCCGCTTGAAGATACGCAACCTCGTTGAACTTTCGCATTTCCATTCAGGACACCTCCATCCAAGCTTCCCAGTCGCCAGCCAACTCCGCACCAAGCATATCTTCCACATACGGCGCGGTCTCAAGATAGAGGTATGACTTCGGATTTGTCAGCAACGCGAAGGTCTTTGTCGCCATAAAGAATTGTATCGCTTCGGTTACGGAAATGTCGTGAGTCTCCGCGTAACTGTCGGCAACCTGAGCCGTCAGCGATTCAATGCAAATGTTGACGATGTTCTCGTTGACTTCCGTCATCGGATTATCCTCCTTCCCTTATAATGGAGCAAGCCTGC
>JAIRRP010000062.1 GCA_031255915.1 Puniceicoccales bacterium
TGTCTTTTGAGGAACGCAGATGCTGAAAGGCATTTCGAATAGATTCTGCCGTCATCGAGGAGAGCCATAGGCGCTGAAAGGGTTTCTTGTTGCCGGCGAGCTCGCAGATGTAAGAAAAAATAAGCTCTCCCTCTCGTCCGGCATCACAGGCGTTAATAACGCCGTCGATGTCCCTTCGGTGGAGTAGTTTCTTGATCTCAGTGAATTTCTTTTTGGTCGCATCGATGGCTTTAAGGCCAAAGGTATTGGGAATAATCGGCAGAGAATCGAGTGTCCAGCGCTTATATTTGGTATCTATGTCTTCTGGCATGAAGAGCTCGACCAGATGACCGATGGCCGATGTCACGACGTAATCGTCGTTTTCGAAAAAATCTTCTTTCTGTTGAAAATTTCCCAGAACTTTAACCAAATCTCTTGCGACGCTGGGTTTTTCAGCGATGACCAATTTTTTCATAAACTTTCTATGAAGCCGAAGTGTTTTCGAAGTCAATTTTTCTTTCAAAATAGAGATAAAGTCATGCGAATTATGTACGGCTCTTGAAATTTAGATAAGAAGATTTTGAAATTCATGTAGTTATTCCGGATCTACTTCTGGATGTATTGCCAACGATTGTCGCTTCCGATGCTGTTGAAAATGTTGGCATGCACGGCGGTAGAGGATGCTCGAGATAATACCGCAGATGAGGCCGAGGATTGTCCCGCCGATGGATGTCGTGATAAACCACCGAAATACTTTTTTTCCTACACATCCGACTTTGCCGAAATGATGGATATAATTCCCTGCGTAATGACAGGCTTCCTGAATGATATTCCATGTATCTACTTTAAAGAGCTCTAAGAAGAATCTTCCCACTTTGTAATCGAGATACCAGAGAAAAGGTACCGTGAAAGGTGTGGAAACGAACTGAAGCGCGACGAGGATGACGACGTTGGCTCGAAAAATGATCGCGGCGATGCAGGCCAAAAAGATTTGGCATGACATGACCGGGAGCATCGTAAGTACCCATCCTGCATAAAGCGCTGGAACGGCTTCAGAGGTGCGAAAGGACCATAGATAAGCGCGCTTTCGAATCGTTGAAGCGAAATACTTCAGGACAGGATGTTTATGCGCCGTAGCCTTTCTTGGAAGGTATCGCAGCCATTTTTTGAGGCGTCGAATTCGACGGTGACGCTGTAAACGCTCATGGGATAACGAAGCTTCTTCTATGGAACTCATTGCAAATGAGCCGTAAGGCGCTCTTTTGGTAAAAGGCTATGGTCGATAACTATTGTTTGTTATCTTCCGTCGTGATCTCGGTGAAATGTGACTGAATTTCGCCCTTAACCCCTGATAGTACCCTTTTGCCAAGGGATTGCAACGCGTTTATGCTCTCGTTAATTCGTGAAACTCCCGAGAAATTTAAAAGAGTATCGAAGATCGATTGGATGAAGAGTGACATTCCATAAGGTTGCAAATCGGTCGAAATGACGTCTGTAATTTCACGAAGAGAAGTCACTTGTGTCCATTGGTGGCGATAGAAAAGCTCAAGAGATTTTTCCGATGAATCCTGTTTAAAATCCTTCCAATAGAGAGAATCCAAGTGGAGTGTCAATTGCCCTATGCGCCATTTCCGGGCTGAAGAACTGCTCTTGGGTTGAACCGTGTGGGAAGAGGAGACAAAGGAGAGTTTACCGTTATTATTTTTTACCTTAGGCGGAAAGGAAAGATCAGGAGTATCTTTTCTTGTGTGACTTAGGCCTTCGAACAGTTCGACGAGATTAATTTTTCCTTTGGCGTTGCGAATGATGGTGATATCATCTATGTCCAAGAAAATCTTGGAGAAAGTGATCTCTTCGTTTTTATGCCATAGGCTGGATGGTTTGATGTCCAGTTCAAGGTCTTGAATGCTTAAGGCGTGGTCAATGGAATAGTGGTTAACAGCATTGGTGACCGATATGTCGTGGAATTCAAAATGTCCTTTGAATAAATTGCATTTCGAATCTCCAATATGTACGGGAAATTTCGTTTTGTGTTCGATGTACTTCTCTATGGCAATAGGTATCCAGGCATTGGGAAAGATCAGGGCCACGGAGAGTGCCATAAAAATTCCTATAAAAACTGCCAGCACAACGGATAAGCAACGCTTGCAGAGCCACCACACAAGCTCAGCCACCTTTATAAAGGGCCACAGAAATAAATGAAACGAAATAGCCATTCCTTTTTCAACTATAAATATACGCAATAAAAGTCAATCCGTCAGAAATGCACTTTACGAAAAATAAAGAGGCAAATGGCGCTGAGAGCGAAGCCGTTGGAAAGGCTGCTGATGGCCGAAATTTCGCATGGCAATGAAAACGGTTTGTCGCCTTTGAGCCCAAAGGGCTCTGGCCCGCTATGCGGGCTGCGGTGAGGAAAAATGAAAGCTCCCGCTTTGCATTTTTTCTTACCGCAGAGGCGGCAAACCGAATGATCTCGATCAAGCCGAACCCTCCCGATTTTAGAAATATAGGCTTTCTCGATCGTTCGATACCTCGCTTAGGACCACAATTTTTCTATGACGGCATCGGCTAAGCCATAGGCGATGGCCTCTTTGGCATTCATGTAAAAGTCGCGATCTGTGTCCTTCTGAATCTTTTCTAGAGGCTGGCCTGAGGCATTAGCCAAAATGTGATTGAGTTCATTGCGTGTTTTCTCCATCTCCTGCGCCTGGATATGAATATCGATCGCTTGGGCGTGAAACCGACCAGAAATCAAGGGCTGATGAATCAGTACACGTGCATTGGGGTACAATAACCTTTGCCCTTTGGGTGCGCCTGAAAGTAAGATGGAGCCCATGCTAGCGGCTAAGCCAGTGACGATGACTTGTATGGGCGATTGGACCAACTGCATTGTATCGTAGATGGCCATTCCGGCCGTGATCGAACCACCAGGGGTATTGATGAAGAACTGAATCGGCTGGCTCTTATCCTTTAATTCCATGTAGAGTATTTTTTCCGTCACATCTTTGGCTGAACGGTCATCAATTTCTCCCCACAGGAAGACTTTACGCTCTTTAAGGAAGCATTTCTGAATCAAAGCAGAGCAGGCATCCGGCGATAATTTTCTCTCCTCTTCAGATTCTTCTGTTTCATCGCAAAGCTCCAGTGGTGTATGTACGTTCATCCTGATCTCTTTAGGCCTAAAGCCTTAAGCAAGGGAAGTCCTTCTTTAAAAGCAACCTCATTTCTCACTAGCGTGTAGGTGATAGAAATTAATGAAAGCGGAAAAATGTGTGAATGCTTCGAAAGTCAGTTCGGTTTGCCGCCTTTGCGGTAAGGGAAAATGCAAAGCGGGAGCTTTCATTTTTCCTTACCGCTGCCCGCGTAGCGGGCGAGAGCCCGAAGGGCTCAAAGGCGGCAAACCCGCTCGTTGGGTGGAGACGGTGCTCAGAACAAAACCTGCGCGACAGAACTTCAGCTGTATCTGATTTTTTGCGACAGAAATGGGCAAATACCTTCTGGCACACCAGTGAAAAATGGTGGGAGATAGTGGACTCGAACCACCGACCTTCTGCGTGTGAAGCAGACACTCTAACCAACTGAGCTAATCCCCCTTATCTCGCCATGAGTCATAGAGAACTCAGGGGCTGGCTTCTGTCAATCTTCACTCGTGAGCGAAATTCTGTTTAATTTGTCGAATTCCCAAGATGAGGGGAGAAGATGATTGTGGTGATGACGAGAATATGGAAGGGTCGTGATCTCTAGGGTAATTGGAGACGATTTTGTATGGCGTTTGCAATCGGATTGGCGGGTTCGCCGCCTTTGAGCCCTTTGGGCTCGCCCGCTACGCGGGCCCGCGGTAATGAAAAATTCAAAGCGGGTGCTTTCATTTTTGCTTAACCGAAAGGCGGCGAACCCAATAACCTCGGGGGCGCGATATTT
>JAIRRP010000018.1 GCA_031255915.1 Puniceicoccales bacterium
AGCGTACCAAAACTCGCCCTTCACATCCCATGTCTTTCTGCAGTCGTCGACAACCCTCAAGGAATCCAGGTAACTCCTCCAACGGTATTTTCTCCAGGACCTTTAAATTACAAATCTCCTGAGGAAAAAGCTTCATCTCCGCCTGAAGTTCCTGCAGTGATCGTCGCGTCCGGGATAATAGAGATAAAAACATAATCGCCGTCAGCATCCCATCCCCACCGGGAGCTGCATCTCTAAAGATGATATGCCCAGAAGATTCTCCTCCGAAATTGGCGTTAGCTGAAACCATCTGATGCCACACCTGGGCATCTCCTACCTCAGAACGCAATACACGGATCCCACAACGATTCAAAGTGTGCTCTAGGCCAAGATTACTCACTATTGTCGCCACACACTGATGATGAGAGAGCATTCCCCTTCGCTCGAGATCCAGAGCGAACATCCCCAGCACCTGATCGCCGGGTATGCGCTGGCCCAAAGCATCATACAAAACACAGCGATCTCCATCACCATCGAAAGCGATTCCTAAATCAGCCTTATGCTCTAAAACCTTACCCGATAAAAATTGTACACATTCACTTCCAACATCTGCATTGATGTTATAACCATCGGGCTCCTTTGCGACAAAAACGACTTCACAACCCAAATTCGAAAAAACTTTCTCCACAAAGGAACTCGTCGCACCATTCGCCGCATCTATTACCAAGCGCCCTAAAGGCAATCTCTCCGGAAGAAAACTTCGCAACCATGCGCCATAGACATCGCCAAAAGCCTCATGGCAAGGGAGCTGTTCCGGGAAACAAATCTGCGATTCCTGCAATTCCTCCCTTAGCAGGAGGTTTTCCAGCTGCTCCTCCAGAAACATCAATCCCATAAGGGACAATTTCTGGCCATTAGGGCCCAATAATTTAAATCCATTATCCGAGAAAGGATTATGAGAAGCGGTTATGACAACACCAAGATCAGCCTTCAACTCCAAGATCGCTCTTGAAACCGCTGGCGTCGGAATCACTCCCATATCCAAAACACGTATAGACCCTCCAAGTCCACGACAAAATGCATTGGCGAGACTTTCGCCCGAAAAACGAGTATCTCGTCCTAAAACCAAAGTATCGCTCTTTACCTTTTTCGAATACGCCCTAATCGCAAAACCCAAGCATTCAGCAAATGCCTCTGTTATTGGGAATGTATGATAAGCACCTCGAATTCCATCTGTACCGAAATAACGCATACCCGACTTATCGCAATTTAAGTGTACCAAAACCTAACAACATGAATAGAAAAGATAATATCCAAAATCTTACCACGAGCTTATGTTCTGGGATGCCAGAAAGCTCAAAGTGATGATGCAATGGTGCCATTTTAAAGATGCGCTTCCCCGATCTCCATTTGAAAGAGGCAACCTGAAGTATCACCGATAAGGCCTCGGCAACAAAGACAGCCCCTACAATAACCAAGAGGAAGGCCTGCTTTGTCAAAAACGCAATCATACCCACAAGCCCTCCTATGGCCAATGAGCCTGTATCTCCCATAAAAATTTCCGCCGGATAAATATTGTACCACAAAAAGACGAGACATGAGCCGGCCAATGCGGCGCACAATATCGCAAGCTCACCACCACCAGGCACATAGCTCAAGCAGAGGTATTTCGATGCTACGACATTTCCGGTAAGGTACGCCATAATAGAAAAAAACAGCACGGTCATCAGTGTACATCCGATGGCGAGGCCATCTATTCCATCCGTAAGATTAATCGCGTTACTCGTCCCCGCTAGTACAAAAAAGAGAAATACCACCATGAACCACCAGGGTATTCCTGACCACAGCGGATGTTTCACAAAAGGGAACCATAATTCCCGATAAGACTCCTGACATTCCGGCGAATGCGTCCACAAAATAGCAAAAACGGTCACCGTTAATATCCCCTGGATCGTCATTTTGATTCGACCGGGTAACCCGCGACTATTGCGTCGAGAAATTTTGAGAAAGTCGTCACAAAAACCCAATAATGTCAGAACTATATAGACCATCAGCGCCAAACCAATGAGCATATTCCATTGGGCCCACAGCACCGTACTCCCCAGGGTGGAAAAAAAGATAATCAGTCCTCCCATTGTCGGCGTATGCTCCTTAGCGGCATGAAACTCTGCCAGGCGTCGCACTTCCTGCTCCGTCCTTTGGGCCTGTTCCATACGATTTCGTCGCAAACACCGTATCATCGGCCTCGCCATGAGAAAACCAATACCGACCGACGTCAATAGAGCCATCATCATTCGAAAACTCAGGTAGCGAAATAAACGCAGCGGCCCCCAGTAATGTTCCCATTGATAAAGAGCATCGAGCATGATGATAAATTTCATTACTGTCTTATTGCACGAATTTCAAAATGCAACACGGCTTTTATTCGCTCCTTTCCATTCGTTGAATATTCCTCACAAAAGGTTTTTAGAATGATCCATGACTCAGCCGATAAATCTGTTGGTTGAAACCGCTGAGATCGGCGCCTTCGAACGATGGACTTTATTAAAAAACGAGGCGCTAAGTATGCGAAACCTGCTTAAAGGGTGTCGTCAAAAAAGGTTAACAAAGGGAAAAAGAGAAGGAAGGAAAATGGAATGGAAAAAAGGACATATGGGAGACTTGTTTCTGTATTCCATATCTGCTCTATCTCTCTTTTCGTTGCCTAATTTTGACGACATCCTCTAGGTTCCAGAAGGTTTCTAGGGCGTCTACGGTCGATGGGGCGGGTTTGCCGCCTTTGAGCCCTTCGGGCTCTGGACCGCTATGCGGGCCGCGGTAAGGAAAAATGAAAGCTCCCGCTTTGCATTTTTCCTTACCGCAAAGGCGGCAAACCAAAAGAGAGGAAAGAAAGATGGAATGGAAAAGAGGACGCATAAGAGACTTGTTTCTGTATTCCACGTCCGCTCCATCTCTCTTTTCGCTGCCTGATTTTGATGACACCCTCTAGGCTAAAAATCCTTGGATTCTGGAAAATTCAGCTCTTACGAAAAGGTTTCCCATACCGCTGGATATGGGCATCCCTCTCTTCCAGAAGCAGATGATCTGGAATAGGTTAAGCCCCCTCCAGCTGCTGCCTATTATTCCTCGGCAAAAATATTCCAAATGGCATCATGAGATTCTATATTGTGGACGAATAATCCCTTAATACCTCCAACATACAAGTCACGCACACATCTCATGTGTCCCCATTAAACGGCCTTCGTAAAGATGGGGCCAGGAGAAATTTCCCTTAAACGGTATTGCAGAGCTTCCAAAACATGTTCCGACACGATATTCGACATCTCTGACATATCAGCAATGGTTCTCGCCACTCTAAGAACACGATAATAGGCACGTGCCGAAAGCCCAAAACGTTGCGATGCCATATCGAGTATTTTTTCCGATTTCGAATCTACAGAACAAAACTCGCGAATCTGGTTCGACCCCATGCGGGCATTTACCAGCGTGGACATTCCACAGTCCCGATACCTCTGTCTCTGGATATTCCGGGTTCTTTGTACTCGCTGACGGATATGGAGCGATGATTCCAACGGTCGATGATACCTCAACTCTTTCGAACTCACACCCATGACATCCACATGAATATCAATGCGATCCAATAACGGTCCACTGATCTTCGACCGATAGCGCTGGATCTGCGCCATCGTACAGTGACATTCATGCTTCGAGTCCATGAGGTAACCACAAGGGCATGGGTTCATGGCCGCCACCAACATAAAAGATGCCGGCAGCTGGATCTTTCCCGCACTTCGGGAAATGGAAACCTTTCCATCCTCCAGCGGCTGGCGTAAAACCTCCAATGTAGAACGTCGAAATTCCGGCAACTCATCGAGAAACAAGACACCCGTATGAGCCAATGAAACCTCCCCCGGGCCCGGTATCCGTCCACCGCCCAAAAGACCTATATCGCTCATCGTATGGTGCGGAGCACGGAAAGGTCGCTGGTACTTCCGCTGATACTCGTCCATAACCGCCCCTGATGCCGAATAGATATTTAAACATTCCAAATATTCCTCAAAACCAGACCTCGGCATAATCGTAGGAATTCGTTGAGCGAGCATGGATTTTCCAGAACCTGGAGAACCCATCATCAATAGGTTATGTCCACCGGAAACGGCAACCTCCACCGCTCGTTTTAACGCTTCTTGCCCTTGAACTTCAGAAAAATCGACATCATAAATCGAATCCTGATCCTCATCTTCCCAGCAAGCGCTCAAGGGCTGTCGGTCAGGATCGTTGAGGAATTTCACCGCATCGCATAGGTCATCGATGGCAAACACCTTCACATCTTTCACCCATGACGCCTCT
>JAIRRP010000023.1 GCA_031255915.1 Puniceicoccales bacterium
GCGCAGCGGGCAAGAGCCCGAAGGGCTCAAAGGCGGCAAACCCGCCCCATCGACCGGAAACGCCCTAGAAACCTTCCGGAACCTAGAGGATGTCATCAAAATCAAGCAACGAAAAGAGACATAGAGCAGATGTGAAATGCAGAAACAAGTCTTCTATACGTCATCTTTTCCATTCCATCTTTCCTCTCTTTTTTCCCTTTTGTCAACCTTTTTTTGACGACACCCTCTAGAAGAGGTGATCACGACGTGAATGCCATGCCTTTTTGTAAACAAATCCAATCCCTCATCACGCGTAGGGATTCTCGTAAATGAGTATCATACTCTCTTGAAGAGGAATCAGCTTTAAGGTCTTTTGGCGGAGAAGAATCTTGTGACTCCAGTTTATCCAATTGCGATGAAGACTTGGAGGAAGGAAGTGAGATGGAGGTAAAGGAAAAGAAGGGCTGTGCCGAAATCGCGGCAATTTTTTCTTGAATCGTCCACTGTAATCGAAAGTCCTCTCGGCGTTCCTTTTTTCTTTGGCGCATATCGAGCGAGAATTCCTCGTTGTCGATCTTCTGACGGAAAAGGCATATTCGTGTGTTTAAAACTGCGAATTCCGGAAGCGTCCGTTGACGTAATTCACTCTGTTGCCGCAATTTTTGAATGAGTTGAGCAAATGCATATTTACGTTCATTGGAGATAAAAGGCTTCGCTGAAGCCGATGAGACAATAGCATCCCAGGGTAAGGCATGCGGAAGGTCTGATTCACCAATGGGTACCCATTCATCAAATGACGGAAGCGGAATATCAGAAGGTACTCCACGGAGTTGAATAGAACTGCCGCTGGGACGATACCACTTATTGACCGTGATACGTGCGGCTCCCGCAGATTCTCGAGAGGAATTTAACCAAGATCCAAAAAAATGTTCAAGAGGGATGAGAACCTGCACACTTCCTTTACCATGAGTACATTTGTCGCCGACAATAATACTGCGGCAATGCTCTCGCAGTGCCCCCACCAAAATTTCGGCAGCCGACGCGCTCTGACGTGAAACAAGCGTCGCCATAGGAATGTCTAAAGTCGATGTAGAGGGATGACTATGGTAAATCTTTGTCCCACCTTCAGGATCACGAACCTGGACAATGGGCCCACTTGAGATAAAAAGCCCGGCAAGAGTGATAGCTTCCTCCAGAAGTCCTCCACCATTATCGCGAAGATCAAAGATCAATCCTTCCATGCCTTTAGCCATGAGTTCCTGCAGAAGACATCGCACATCACTCGTGCATCCATAGGAAACATTATGCTCCTCATCGGGACCATAAAAAGAGGGAAGCTGGATATATCCAATTCGGAAAGATGTCGTACCTTCTTTGTCCGAAAGCGTGAAGAGTTTAGCACTTGCTCGAGCATTTTCGATGGAGACCGTGTCACGGATGAGCGTGACAATTTTCCGATCAGCAGCATCCCCCTCAGCCGGTTCAATAGTGAGGTGCACACGAGTCCCCTTGCCTCCACGGATGAGCCGAACGCTTCGGTAAGAAGGCATATTAGTAATTTCCACAGCTTCCTGCTCATCGTCTGCAACGGCCACGATGCGATCGCCCGGATGAAGTTGTTGGCTGCGGGCAGCCGGACCTCCCGGTGTAAGTTCTTTGATGGTGCAATAACCATTATCATAGTAAAGGTAAACGCCAATACCCACTAGGGCGTTGCGCAAAACGACATTAAATTCTTCAAAGGAGTCTTTGGAAAGAAACCCCGAATACGGATCATAAAATTGGGCAATGCTATTGAGGAAAAGCTCCTGAACAAACCATGACTCAATATCCGCCAGAAAGCGCTGAAAACTTTCATAGCGCTTACTAATGCGCTCTTTTGCCTTGGCGATATTCTCCTGCGAAGGCAACTCTTCTTGTATCCCATCCGAAAGAAAGGAAAGCGAACATATCCATGAAAGCAGACGCGATGGAATGGAATATGAACCATCTGTGAGTAGATACGGAAAGTTTTTTTCCTTTCTGTAAAGTTCCTCCAAAAACGGGAAAACAATGACACAGCACTCTTCTGTCGACTGGACGTCTGTAGGACATCGAAACGAAATTTCATAAAAAGGACGTACTGCTACGGAAATATCTCGAACATTTTCCAAAACAAGGATTTCGCTCTGAATCTCATAGAGCAGGCGTTGTTTCCAGAGATGATCTGCCTCAGTGACATCCTGTGGCCATGGCAATTCCTTGCGATAGGGATTAAACTTTTCTCCAACGAGAGACTGAAGTTCCAATGCGGGAATTTCATTGAGAATCCATTCCGTACGTTCCCACACGTGGCAACGATAGAGATCAAAAATTTCAAAAGCCTTCGTAAGATCACCTTTTTGTAAAAAAGAATGAAGTTTTGGTGACAAACTCTGAATAATATGCTGGATTTCAGGAGCAAAAAACAGCATATGTGAATTATCAATATTGGCGAAATAGGCCTTTAAAATCTCTTCAGCCGACAGCTGAGACACGAGCTTTTTAGCATAGTGCATATCCTCAAAGCAGCTCTTCACAATGAGCACCTCAGCTTGCATATCCGGTGAAGGTTTTAGCGGCGACCAAGGACAGCGCTTCGATCTTTTTGACTCTGTGGAAATCCCTTCCGATGGGGTTGGCGGT
>JAIRRP010000067.1 GCA_031255915.1 Puniceicoccales bacterium
TGAAACAATCGATCTAGCATAAGGAGATTTTGAGACATGGCTATCGTTCAACTAAATCCTAAGACTCCTTCGCAGCGTTTTCACTTAAAAAACGTGCAGGAATTATGGAAAGGTGATGCGGAAGCCTCTCTGACTAAAGGTGGTTGGCGATCTCATGGGCGCAATTGCTATGGGCGTATTACGTCACGTCGTCGAGGTGGCGGACATAAGCGTTCCTATCGTCACATTGATTTTTGCAGAAAGAAGATTGGCATCGAAGCTTCGGTTTCGCGTATAGAGTACGATCCTAATCGTTCAGCCAACATCGCTTTATTGAATTTTGTCGATGGCGAGAAGCGCTATGTACTCGCTCCCAAAGCGCTTCAGGTGGGCGATAAAATTATTCATCTTTCGGAGTCTTCAGAAGATTTTCGTTTGGGAATGTCGCTTCCTTTGAATCAGATTCCATTGGGCGTCTCCATTCATTGCATTGAGCTGGAACCCGGCAGTGGCGCAAAGATTGCGCGCAGTGCGGGGGCATCGTGCCAATTGGTCTCCATAGAAGATTCAACCGCCACCATCAAATTACCGAGCGGGGAAATTCGTCTATTCGATGCGCGGTGTCGAGCGACCTTGGGTCAAGTGGGAAATATAGATCATAATAAGCGATCTTTAGGGAAGGCCGGTCGCAATCGATGGTTGAATCGCCGTCCCCGTGTGCGGGGTGTGGCGATGAATCCAGTGGATCATCCCATGGGCGGTGGTGAAGGGCGTTCCTCCGGTGGTGGTCATCCAGTGTCGCCTTGGGGCCAGCTCGCAAAAGGATTTCCCACTCGACGGAAGGCAAAGTCCTCCAATACCCGAATTTTAGTGAGATGTAACGGAAAACGTGTAAAGAAGTAATTTATGGCTCGTTCTGCGAAAAAAGGTTTTTTTGTCGATGTCAGCTTGATGGATAAAGTCGATCAAGCCCAGAAAACTAATTCCAAAAAGCTGATTAAAACTTGGTCGCGTCGTTCGACTATTACGCCAGATTTTGTCGGTCTGACATTTCAGGTGCACAATGGGAAAGTTTTTCATGATGTTTTTGTTACGGAAAACATGGTCGGCCACAAATTGGGAGAATTTTCAATGACTCGGACATTTAAGACGCATAATCCTCATACGCAAAAGGCATCGTGAGTATGGAAAAAGTAGAAGTAAAAGCATTGGCGCGACATGTGAGAATGTCCCCTAAGAAAGTGCGAGAAGTCGTGCGTTGTTTGCCGGGAAGAAAAGCCGGTGAGGCACTGGATTATCTGCGCCTTATTCCGAGAAAATCGGCTTTCTATGCAGCCAAAACGCTTCGCAGTGCGATGGCCAATGCCGATGTGAAAGGACTTAGTGGGCAGGATTTATGGATCCGAGAAGCGGTGGTGGAACAAGGTATTGTCATGAGACGTTTTGTGCCAGCAGCTCGTGGTTCAGCTCATCCGATTCGTAAAAAATCGAGTCGTATTAGGTTTGTTTTATCGGAGAAGTTAGAGAAATAATTATGGGGCAAAAAACAAATCCTATAGGGTTACGTCTTTCGGTCCGCAGGGACTGGGCGTCGCGCTGGTTTGCAAGTAAGAAGAATTATCCGATATTTTTAGAAGAGGATTACACTATTCGCTGCTTTTTGGAACAAAAATTGAGATTCGCCTCTTGCTCGCAGATATTCATAGAGCGCGCGAGTGATCGCGTACGGGTGAAAATTTATTCCGCGCGCCCAGGTTTAGTGATTGGCCGTAGGGGGCAAGATTTGGAAAGACTGACAGAGGATTTGAGAAGGGTGATTTGTCGCAATGTCTTGCTCGATGTGCAGGAGGTAAAACGTCCCGATTTGGACGCTACGCTGGTGGCAGAGGGTATTGCTGTACAATTGGAGCGACGTATTTCTTTTCGCCGTGCTTTAAAAAAAGCCGTTCAGACATCGATGGCTTTAGGGGCCGAGGGGATTCGTGTCCAGTGTTCAGGACGTTTAGGAGGTGCTGAAATAGCGCGAACAGAGTCTCAGCGCTTAGGTCGTGTTCCATTACATACGCTGAAAGAGCACATCGATTTTGGCTTTGCGAAGGCAAATACGGTATATGGGGTTATTGGTGTTAAGTGTTGGCTTTGTCTCTCCTGTGAGGAACAGCAGCCTTCTTGATTTTTAAATGATGAGTATTTATGGCAAAATTATCACCAGCTAAGACGAAATTTCGCAAGGTTGCCAAGGGGCGAAACCGCGGCGATGCCAAAGGTGGAGATGCTTTGTCATTTGGTGATTTTGGCATGCAGGCTTTAGCGCGAGGGAATATGACATCGTCCCAGATCGAGGCCGCTCGTGTGGCGATTAATCGCCATTTGAAACGAAAAGGTAAATTATGGGTCCGTGTTTTTCCCCATAAACCGGTTACGAAAAAGCCGGCCGAAACGCGTATGGGTAAAGGTAAAGGGCCTGTGGAATACTGGGTTTCCGTGATTAAACCAGGGCGCGTACTGTTCGAGTTATCCGGTGTTTCGGCGACGATAGCCCGCGAGGCAATGCGTCTGGCGGACAGAAAATTGCCTTTTCGTTGTCGTTTTGTCACTCATGAAGAATAGGAAAATCTTCTGAAATTATGGGTTCTTTTAAAGAGTTAGGTGTGAAGGAGTTGCGCGAAAAATTATCGCGCACACGCGCAGATCTATTGGATTTGCGGTTGAAAAAATGTTTAGGGTCTCCTGAGAAACCTCATGTAATACGTGCTTTGCGTCGAGAAGTGGCGCGCTTGGAGACGTTTGTGCGTATAAAAAGTAATGTCGTCATTTAAATGAAAGGATTTACAATGGATGAACGAAGTCATCGAAAGGATTTAATAGGTGTGGTCATAAGCCGTACAGGCAATAAGACCATCAAGGTGGCGTATGCCTACAAAGCGCCTCATCCTATGTATAAAAAAGAGATGAAGCGTCGGACAATTCTTCATGCCCATGACGAGGTCAATGAGTGTCAGTGTGGCGATAAGGTGGAGTTAATGGAGACGCGTCCATTGAGTCGATTGAAGCGCTGGCGTGTAGTCCGTGTGGTGTCAAAATCACCTCAATTAGTGGAATCGAAAAAGGCTTAATATGTTACAACAGCAAAGTTTGCTCGATGTGGCCGACAATACGGGCGCCAAAAGGGCGATGATGATTCGCCGTTTGGGTCAAATAACGGATACGGCATCGGTGGGGGATGTCATCGTCATAGCCGTAAAAAAAGTCACGCCCAACGCAGCGGTCAAAAAAGGAAACGTAGCTCATGCTGTTATCGTACGCACAAAGGCGCCGATTCGTCGAAAGGATGGCAGTTCATTGCGTTTTGATTCTAACGCTTGTGTGATCATCGATGATAAGGGAAATCCCAAAGGAACGCGTATTTTTGGTCCCGTTGCCCGTGAATTGCGTCAGAAAAATTTTGCCAAAATCCTGTCACTAGCTCCGGAGGTACTATGAAATATAAGGTAAAACGTGATGACGAAGTGGTCGTAATTGCCGGTGCTCATAAAGGAAAGCGTGGAAAGATTTTGGATATCCTTAGGGATCGATGCCGTGTGGTGGTGGAAGGAGTGGCGGTACATAAGCGCCATTTGAAGAAAACCCGAGAGTCCCCAAAGGGGAGCATTTTGGAGAAGGAGGGAAGTATTCATTATTCCAATGTAATGTTAGCTTCGAAATTTGAAGCGAAAGCGGCGCTTAGGGGCCATTAGAATTTTGTATATGTCGAGAGAGGTATGTGAGAAATATTGATCCCTCGAAGAATTATTATGGAAATAGCTATGTCAGAGATGAAGGTGCGTTATGAGAAGGATGTTCTGCCGGCTCTTCAGGAAAAATTTAGGTATAAGAACCGTCATCAGGTCCCGGTGATGGAGAAAATCGTCATCAATTCAGCTCTGAATGCGGATAGCGAAAAATCTTGGGTGGCGGAAGTAGAAAAAGATATCGGTTTAATCGCCGCTCAGAAACCCATCATAACACGTGCTAAAAAGAGTATTTCCAATTTTAAATTGCGCCAAGGAATGCCCAATGGTGTTAAAGTGACGTTGCGAGGTCGTCAGATGTACGAGTTTTGGCTGCGTTTAATGAACATTGCCTTGCCTGTTTCAAGGGACTTTCGCGGCCTTCCCAATAAATTCGATGGTCGTGGGAATTATACGATTGGCATTGTCGATCATACGATTTTTCCAGAAATTAGTATTGATCATGATCGGAAAAAAAATGTCGGTATGGATATTACGATTGTTACCTCGGCGAAAACGGATGCGGAGGCACATGAATTTTTAAAACTCATGGGTGCTCCTTTTCGTAAATAGAGGATTGTTTGTAAATTTAAGTAAAAAGACATGGCTAAAAAATCAGTAATAGCTCGGAACATGAGGCGGCAAGAGATCGTCGCGTGCTGTGCTAAGCGTCGTCAAGAATTGAAGCGTATCTTAAAGGATCCCAAAACGACCGATGAAGCATTTTTTGCAGCCCAGCGGCAATGGGCAAAGCTTCCGCGCGATGCTTCGCCCGTGAGGATAAGGAATCGCTGCTCTATCACGGGTAGAGGACGGGCTTATTTTGGGCGCTTCGGGGTTTCTCGTATTCAATTGAGAGAGATGGCCGCCTTTGGGAGATTACCAGGTGTCATGAAAGCTTCATGGTGAGGAGGGATATTTTATGGATACCATTGGAGATTTTTTGACGATTTTACGCAATGCGAGTAGTGCGAAGAAGTGGACATGTCATGTACCTGCTTCTAGGCTGAGAGAGGGGATTTTAAATATTTTAAAATCGGAGGGCTATATCGCTGATTTTAAGGCAGAGGAGGATGATCGTCATCACCGCTATTTTGTGGTGTTCTTGAAATACGTTCAGGGTAGTGCGGCCA
Organism: Puniceicoccales bacterium; assembly: GCA_031255915.1. Lineage (GTDB taxonomy): Bacteria > Verrucomicrobiota > Verrucomicrobiia > Opitutales > JAIRLG01 > JAIRLG01. The sequence goes on from JAIRRP010000067.1 coordinate 4,883, forward strand.
TTGTGGGCCTGCAGCGCTGCAGTAAACCGGGTTGTCGGCTATATTATGCAAAAGCCAAAATTCCTAAGGTTTTAGGGGGCTTAGGAACTGTTATTTTGACGACTTCTCGTGGAATTTTAAAAGGAGCGGATGCCGCAAAACAAAACATCGGTGGCGAGCTGTTGTGTAAGGTTTGGTGACGTAAGGAAGTAGCCATGAGCAGAATCGGAAAATTGCCAATCGAAATTCCTTCTTCGGTGAAGGTCATTATAGAGGGAGCGAAGGTAAAAGTTGAGGGGCCAAAGGGCAAGTTAGAACAGACATTCGACGATGTCGTGACTATTCTGCAGGAGGATTCGCAGGTAGTGATTCAACCCAAGGGCAAGAGTCGGTACGCTCGAGCCATGCATGGCACTGTGTGTTCCATCATTCGTTCGATGGTTGCGGGAGTCCAAAAACCTTTTTTGAAAGAATTAGAGATTGTTGGTGTGGGATTTAAAGCTTCTATTTCCGCCAACGTGCTCGATTTAAATCTAGGTTATTCTCATCCTATCCATTATGCGATTCCACAAGGAGCAACGGTAAGCACTCCGGATGCGACGAAAATTCGCGTGGAAAGTCCTAGTAAATTTCTTACAGGACAAATCGCTGCAGATATCAAGCGCTACTATCCTGTGGAGCCCTATAAGGGAAAAGGAGTCAAGATTGTGGGTGAATTTGTCAGGCGTAAGGAAGGGAAGAAGACGTCGTAGCCGCAAAACAATGAAGAGGTATTTTTTATGAGATTAGACGACAAGCAAGTGGTGACACAAAGGCGTCATTGGCGCGTCCGGCGGAAGATCCAAGGTAGCGTCGATCGACCGAGGTTGTCGCTCCATTTCAGCCATAAACACATTTATGCCCAGTGCATTGACGATGCTGCAGGTCATACGATGATGGCGCTTTCAACATTAGATAAGGTATTGAAGGAGCAGTCTTTAAAAGCGAACGTTCAGGGGGCCCGTTTTCTGGGTGAGGTATTTGGAAAAAAGGCTATTGCTAATGGCGTTTCTAAGGTTGTGCTAGACCGTGGCACCCGCAGTTATCACGGTGCTCTGTGCGCATTTGCCGATGCGGTGCGTGAAGCTGGAGTCGATTTTTAGTATTTTATTATTATGAGTGATCAAGGTACAGTGCAAGGTACAGTTGTTCGCGAGCGACGTCGCCGAATGAGGTCAGAGTCGAGGAAATCGCCTCAGGATCGTCAGGAGCGAAGTGGATTGGCGGAAAAATTGATCCACGTGAATCGCTGTGCCAAAGTCGTAAAAGGTGGACGTCGTTTTAACTTTTCAGCCTTGGTGGTTGTGGGTGATCAGGCGGGTCGTGTCGGTATTGGAAAAGGCAAGTCTAAAGAGGTGCCGGAAGCTGTGCGTAAGGCCACGGAACAGGCCAAGCAAAATTTACGCACGTATTCCATTCAGAATGCTACGATTCCCCATGGGGTGGAAGGGCATGCCGACGGTGGATGTGTCGTTCTCAGACCAGCTTCTCCAGGTACAGGTGTGATTGCGGGCGGCAGTGTCCGCCATGTGTTGGAAGTATTAGGTGTTAAGAATATTTTATCGAAGTCTTTGGGTTCCAGTAATCCGACTTCGGTGGTCCACGCGACATTGGATGCGCTCTCTCGTCTGAGGACGCCGGAACAGATCAGGGCCATGCGCTGCGCAGTGCCGGATAGCGATGATTTATAAGAGGTTGATCGATGAAATTGCACACATTAGTTGGTGAAAAAGGCTCTACTAAAACGCGTAAACGTGTAGGCCGCGGTTCTGGCTCTGGGATGGGTAAGACGAGTGGTCGTGGCCATAAAGGTGGTAAGGCGCGTGCCGGCTATAGCCCTTCGCCGGTTTCTTCAGGGATTCCCTTTTATCGCCGTTTACCTAAACGTGGATTTAATAATAAGCGTTTCGCCCAGGAAAAAGCTTATGTGAACCTCCGTGATCTGGTTCGTTGTGGAGAAGTGAAAGTCATTGATCGTACCGTATTGGTCCAAAAAGGGCTCATAGCCGCTGGTGCTTTACAGGTTAAAGTTCTGGGGAATGGTGACCTTACTCAGGCGTATAAGGTTGTAGCGGATTATTTTTCGGCTTCGGCTAAGGCGAAAATTCTAGCGGCTGGTGGTGAGGTTGTAGAATTGGCCGTGAAGGAAAAAGCTAAGGAATAGTGAGGATGTTATCAGCTTTTGTGGATTGTATTAAAATTCCTGATCTTCGTCGAAAGATCCTATTTACGCTTTCATTGTTGTTTGTGGCGCGAGTGGGAGCGAGTATTCCTTTGCCGGGGCTAGATCCCAAGCCATTGCATGATTTTTTCGTAACACAATCAGGAGGTAGTTCCAGTCTGGTAGGCCTTTATAATATGTTCACGGGTGGTGCCTTTTTGAAAGGTGCTATTTTTGGCTTAGGGATTATGCCTTACATCAGTGCTTCCATCATCTTGCAGCTCATGTCGGCGGTTGTACCAATGCTGGCGCGTATTCACAAGGAGCAAAATGGCCGTCAACGCATTGCACAGTATACGCGTTACCTGACGGTGTTGATCTGCCTTATCCAGGGCATTCTCTTGGTCTTGGCATTGATGAATTATCCGGAAAAGCTGTTTACCGGTTTCAATAAAGACATTTATGGCGAAATTGTCGTCATGAATCACGCTTGGTTTTTAATTAACTCGACGATTTTTTTAACGGCAGGGACGATGATCTTGACGTGGCTGGGGGACCGTATCACCCAAAATGGCATTGGTAATGGTATTTCGCTTCTGATTACGGCGGGTATTTTGTCATCGCTGCCCCGTGCCGTTTCCCAGACATGGGCGATGTTCCATAGGCCCATTGGTACCGAGGGACCACATTATGGTCTTTTGCAAGGTGTATTGATGATCGCGTTATTACTGACGGTTGTGGCGGCCATGATTGTCATGACACAAGCTACGAGGAAAATTCCCGTGCAGTATGCCAAACGCATTATCGGGCACAAGGTCTATGGTGGTCAGACATCATTCTTACCGCTAAAGGTGAATTATGCCGGTGTCATGCCGGTCATTTTTGCCAGCGCTATTTTACTCTTTCCGCAGCAGATTTTTGCCTATCTTGGTGCGGCGACCGGAGTATCATTGTTTCAGCGTTTGTCTTACATCTTAATGCATGGCTCTTGGTTTTACTATACAGCCTATGGTAGCATGATCTTAGGGTTTAGTTATTTCTGGGTTTCCATCATGTTTCGCCCGACGCAGATTGCGGATGATCTGAAAAAGAATGGTGGCTATATACCAGGTGTACGTCCAGGAGCTGCTACGGCGGAATTTTTGGATTTTATGATGACGCGCCTGACATTGGCAGGGGCTATTTTTCTGACGGTCATCGCCTTATTTCCTGATTTTCTCTACTTTTCTTTCAAAATTCCCTATGCGGTAGCGATGTTTTTTGGCGGAACGGGCACATTGATTGCCGTAGGTGTCATTTTGGAGACAATGAAGCAGATGGAGACGCATTTGCTGGAGAAGCAGTACGATGGTTTTCTTCAAAAAGGAAAGACAAAGGGAAAAGCTTCATCAAGACGTTTTTCAGAGGTCTTGAGTTCATTATTGCAGATGAAGCCTCTGTGGATGTTTTTAGGGATTTTAGTCTTGGCAGGTTCTTTGGCTTGGTGGATGCATCGCATCGTTTCGAGGTAGAAGATGATTTGCAGGACGGATCACGATTTAAATGGCATGCGAAAAGCTGGAGAGGTTGCCGCTAAGGCGCTGCAGGCTTTGGGTCAATGTGTTCGAGCAGGCGTTTCGACGTCCGATTTAAATGAGTGGACTCACGAGCTCATGGCGAAGGCAGGAGCTGTGAGTGCAACTTATGGCTATAAATCCTCTAGGGGATCTAAAAATTCCTATCCGGGCTATGCGTGCTTTTCCGTTAATGATGTCATCGTTCACGGCATTCCCTCAAAAGAGGTAATACTGAAAGAGGGCGATATTATCAGTATCGATTTGGCTCTGTTCTATGAAGGGTTTTGTGGCGATAATACGGTAACCTTGCGGGTAGGTCAGGTTACGCCATCGGCCGATCGGCTGATAGATGCAGCGGAAGAGGCATTACGGTCCGGTATTCAACAGGCTATTTCCGGAAATTATGTGGAAGATATTTCGAGGGCGATTGAAACGGTTGCCCATAAGGCAGGTTATGGTGTTGTGCGTGAGTTTGTGGGACATGGCGTCGGGCGCAAAATGCATGAATATCCTCAGATTCCCAATTATGTCATACCTTGTCTGACCGATGAAAAGGTGAAATTGTGTTCCGGTATGACCTTGGCCATTGAGCCGATGTTGACGGCTGGTAATGCAGCTATTCAACAGGATTCGGATGGTTGGACAGTTCGGACAAAAGATGGTTCGCTGGCCGCCCATGTGGAACATACGATTTTAGTGACAAAAAATTTGCCAGAGATATTGACTTTACGATGAAAATAGTTTCCAACCCCTCTGCGCAATGGGATCGGTGAGGTCTAAGGTGTATTAAAAGTAAAGATTATAAGTTATGCCGCGTCTTTTAGGTGTTGATGTGCCGGATAATAAACATGTATCCTATGCGTTGCGATATGTCTATGGTATCGGTTCTAAGCGTGCGGATGTCATTGTCGAGCGCTTGGGACTGGATCCCATGATGCGCTCACAGCACCTCAATGAGGAGCATGTCAGCCGTATCGTATCTATTGTGACAGAAGAAGGATGGAAAGTTGAGGGTGATTTGCGCCGCGAGGTGATTGGAAATCTGAAGCGACTTCAGGCTATTCGTTGCTATCGTGGGATCCGTCATTTACGAGGTTTGCCGGTGCGAGGTCAGCGTACATCGACCAATGCCCGTACGCGAAAAGGCTCTCGGAAAACAGTTGGAGTAGTGAGGAAGACGAAGTAATAATTCTAAAAATAATTTCGAGAGATAATGGTTTCAGAAAAACAGACAGAACTGAAGGAAGTTGCCGGTGAGGCTTCCTCTAAGGTAGAAGCGGCATCCCCTTCAGCAGCTGAGATTCTGGATGAGGGACTGCTCAATGGAGTCAAGGTACGCCGCGCGAAGAAGAGTAAAAATGTGCCTTACGGAATCTGTTCCATTTTTGCGACTTTTAATAATACGAAGGTCCTTTTCTCCGATCAACGGGGCAATACCATTTCGTGGTCGAGTTCAGGTAAATGTAACTTTCGCGGTTCCCGTAAATCGACGGCTTATGCTGCACAAGTTGTGACGCAGGACGCCGGTAGAGTGGCTTTATCTCATGGTATGAAAGAGGTAGATGTGCATGTCAAAGGCCCTGGTATGGGTCGTGACGCCGCTATCCGAACATTGCAAACGCTGGGTCTCTTGGTTCATGCCATTGTCGACACAACGCCTGTACCTCACAATGGGTGTCGTCCTCGGAAGCGTCGTCGTGTCTAATATTGTAAGGAAAGATTTTTATGTCTCGTTATACCGGACCTAAGGCCAGAGTTAATCGTCGATTTTCGCAGAATATTTTTCCCGCCTGTAAAGCGGCGGAGCGTAAGCCGTATTGTCCGGGGCAACATGGGCCGCGTCTGCGCCGTCGCCATTCCGATTATGCTCTAGGTCTTAATGAAAAGCAAAAATTACGTTACATGTATGGTTTGACGGAAAAGCAGTTCCGTTTATCTTTTGAGCGAGCGAAAAAAGAACGCGGTATTGTAGGTGAAATCTTTATGCGTTCTTTGGAAATGAGATTGGATAGTGTCGTGTACCTCATGGGCCTTGCTCGTACGCGTCGGGCAGCACGTCAGTTCGTAACGCACGGCCATGTGATGGTCGATCGTGTCAGGGTTAATATTCCCAGCTTTATATGCGCTCCGGGTCATTGTATAGAGGCTGTAAATCGTCCAGCATCTAAGCGTCTTTTGTCCCAGAATGTAGATGATACGCGTTATCGCAATCTTCCGGCATGGATGTCCTTTAATGCCGATTTACTGAAGGGGCAAGTCGATCGCGTCCCATCGCGTGAAGAGATGACGCAGGAAATTAACGGACAGTTGGTCGTTGAGTTTTATAGTCGTTAATTTTTCTAATATCGCGTCTCGTAAAGGATTAGAATTTTATGGTAAAGCGCTTAGGAGAATTGAAGTTGCCGCAGAAATTGCTCAAAGAGGATGAGTCGGCATCGGGTACATATGCGAAATTTATTGTGGAGCCATTCGAAGCGGGTTTTGGTCATAGCTTAGGTAATACCTTGCGTCGTGTTTTATTGGGCGCCATCGAAGGAGCGGCGATTGCCTGTGTGCGCATTCAAGGGGTGGATCATGAATTCATGAGTGTCGATGGCGTTGTTGAGGATGTGACGGAAATTGTTTTGAATTTAAAAAAGGTCTTATTTCAACACACCTCTCGCCAGTCCGTATGGCTGAAGTTGGATGTGGAAAAGGAAGGAGTGGTAACGGCGGAAGATATTCAATGTGTGTCGGGTCTCAAGGTGATTAATCCGCACCACGTCATTTGTCGCCTCGATTCTCCACGTAAGTTCCAGATGGATCTAGAGGTACGTGTGGGTCGCGGCTATGCCTTGGCCAGCACATATAAGAAATCTGATGAGGAAATAGGTCTTATTCCAATCGATGCTCTCTTCAGTCCGGTCCAACTCGTGCGTTATAATGTGGAAGATACCCGTGTTGGCCAAATGACGGATTTCGATCGTCTCATCCTGGAGATCGAAACCGATGGGCGTATTGAGCCAGATGAGGCCCTTAAAGAGGCAGTGGTTGTGGTGCGTCGTCACTTGAATGTCTTCGATACGGTGAGTTCGATAGAGATGGAGTTTGATAATGGTATCCAGGAGGTTGATGAGGAACAGAATCGCCTGAAGACGTTGCTGAACATGAGTGTCAATGAGATCGAGTTATCCGTTCGTGCGGCTAATTGCCTGAATAACGCGAACATTACAACCGTCGGTGAACTGGCACTGAAATCGGAAGCAGAGATGCTGAAGTACCGTAATTTTGGCAAGAAGTCCCTCAATGAGATTCGCCTGAAGCTCGAGGAATTGGGACTTTCTCTAGGGGCGAGAATTGATGAGCGCCTGTTGGAGAGACATATTCATTAATCGTAAAAGGATTTTAGCATGCGTCACGGATTACATAGGCATTTATTGGGAAGGACGAAAGAGCACCGGATAGCTCTTATATCAAATTTAGCTGTGGCATTGTTCCGTCATGGTCGCATAGAGACGACGCTGGCAAAGGCAAAAGCACTGCGTCCTTTTTCGGAAAAGATCATCACGTTGGCAAAAAAAGCCCAAGCGGCAGAGGTCTCGGCGGATCGCATTCATTTTCGCCGTATGGCCGTATCTCGTGTTCACGATGAAGACGCGATTAAGCGGCTCTTCACGGAACGTGTTTCCGAATTTGTAAATCGCAATGGTGGTTATACTCGTATTTACAAGCTCGTTCCACGTCGCGGTGATGCGGCGAAGATGGCGATTATTGAACTTGTTGCCGGTGAGGACAAGGGCTACAAAAAATCCCGTCGTGCGGTTAAGGCCAAGAGAGTGGATGCTCCGGTGGCGACAGCAACAGTTCCTCCCGCCGAGGAGAATGGCGATGTCTTGGTCATAGACACCAGCTTGCTAGTTGCTCCGAGCGTTCCGGAATCAACGGAAGAAAACGCTGCCACATCCGCGTAACGGTCAAGCCACCAGAGAGGCTGGTGAGTTCCCTGAGGTAGCTTTGGGCGATGTGGTTTGCTCTAGAGGATGTCCCGTCAAAATCAGGCAGCGAAAAGAGAAATGGAACGGATGTGGAATGCAGAAACAAATTTCCTATGTGCCCTTTTTTCCATTCTTTCTCTCCCTTTATCAATCTTTTATTTGACGACATTTCCTAGGGATGTGATTCCAGAGTACCGAATTCCGAAAAATCTGTATGTGCCGTACCTTCAACAGGGTGGCCATGTCATGTGACGGCCGGCAAAGAGGTGGATGTGCAGATGCGGCACCGTCTCTCCGGCCATCCGACCATTGTTGATGACCAGACGATAGCCGTTCGAAAGATTTTCTCTTTCGGCGAAAGCTTTGGCCGTAAGCAACAATTTCCCGAGCAGGAGTGCATCTTCTTCCCGGGATTCAGAAATCCGAGGAATAAGTTTCTTGGGAATGATGAGCACATGGACAGGCGCTTGAGGATGGATGTCCTTAATCACAATGGCCTCCTCGGTTTCCAGGAGGATTTCGGCCGGTATTTCCCGGAGAATAATTTTTTGAAAAAGCGTTGGTTCTGGCATAAGATTTTTCGTGATTCCTTTTCGCTTCTTCCTGTGCCGGAAGGCGTGTGCTAGACTGTAGGACATTTTACTGGCAATGTCTGTCATAAAATATATAATACACAATATGGATAGGATACAGCAATACGGCCGTGGTATAGCCATTCCAAGACTGCATAGTCATAGTGCTGTCGAGACGTCTTGTTTGAAGGCATTAACCCAACAACAAAATGAGGTACTCGATAAAATAAAGGATAAGCTACAATCTATTCCCGGAGGACAGGAATTGACCAAAGAGATCAATAATGCTTTGGCGAAAATAAGGAATAGAGATGCTTCTGGGTTTGAAGACTTGCAGAAGGCGCTTATGAAGCTGGCCTCAACCCTGGGACGACTTGGTGGTTCTAGAGGTTTGAATATAAAAGATGCGCGGAAAATCTTGGACGCATTCTGCCTGCCAAGCATTGATCTAGTTCCCGATACCGACCAAACTCGCAATATCGTATCGTCACCCCTTTCTGGGCAAGAACTTTGCGATCTTGTAGATAATTCTATGGAACTGGAAAGAGACGTCAAGATGGCTGATGGTGCGTCTGTATTTCAAGGACACGAAGTATTTAACTTACTCGACAATCCAGATTTAGAAAAGCCGATGGCTGTCGTTTATAAGGGGCAAGATGGAACTCTGATGGCCATAAATGTAGAAGAGGGTGAGGATACTATTTTGCGGGCAAAAGACGGTAAGCCTCAAAGATTGGATAATTTTATTAATAATCCCAACAATAAAGATGTACAATTATTGGTCCTGCCGGATTCAGTGGTCCCGGAAAAATTAAAGGCGGCAGCAACGCCCGAAGTGACGAAGGCTGAACGCCCTCCAGTGGTAATGACAATCGGTGAAGTAAAGTATGCCATCCCTGCGGATGGCATTCCAGCAGGGATGACTGATGAGAATGTCAAGGAGGAGATTACACGTGGATTAGAGCTTCTAGGACAGATCAATAATCTTGATTCTGGTAGTTTGTTGGAAAATTCACCTATTGGCTCTCGTGAGGATATGGTTAGTCTTACGTGGGCGCTGGACGCTAAAGCCTGGAAAGTTAGTCTGGAATTCCAAAGAGGTTCGAGTTCGATGTATGTTTCCGATGAAGACCATAAGATATATAATGCGCTGAAGGGAGCGAAGGATGAGAACGGTAAATCATTTGCTTATAGTCGTGGAGGGGAGAATGACAGCTCACATTTAAAACCTTTTCCCACAAGTAAAGCAACACAGTACGGATTTGATGCTTATGGACCTGGTCAGTCGGCAACAGCACCGAGAGATGTGAAATTATTGCTGCCCTATGGTAGAAATACTCTGCTCTTTGGGGAACTTAAGCCCGATGAGACAGGTTTTTCGAAGAATCGAACTTTCATAAAACTGGAAGGAGCCGGAATAGACAGTCGGGTAACGGGATTTAGAGCTCGTTGGAATTCCTTAACAAATCTTGTGTCGCATGGATTAGGGTGGGTTAAAAAGGTTCTCCTAAAAATGAATGACTTAACGAGAGGAAATGACTTCAGAGAAAACGCAACTCCGGTTTCCAAGATGGTCTCTTCTTTTTTCAAGAATTATGACGGACCGATGGATGAAAATACTTTAAAAGGAATAAAATCAGCCGCAGGTCGTGGATTGACGGCGTTAGCCAGACATATTCAGAGTCTAAAAGATGCGCCTTCTACGTCGAATCAAGTTGCTCAGGATATTCAGAATCTTGAAAACGCAATCAGTGCCAAGCTAGGAGACTCTAGAAAGGGAATTTTAAAAGATTATCAACAGGAAGCGATAAATCAATGGAAGCAAACACCTGAAGGTCATGGCCAATCAACGCTGGCCTACTTTTCGACCCATGATCAGTCGGGAAAGGAACTGGTGCTTGATTTGTAATACAAAATTAAGGATTACCATGGTTGATGGTGAAGATTAAGGCTAAAAGCCCGAGCAGCACAGGTCGTAACGGCTTTGGCGGTGATCCCCATCTTCTTCACCGCCTGGAAACGCTGTTTCAGGGTGCGGAAGCGCGACAAGTCGAAGCCGCATGACGATGAAGCGGGAAGAGGAAGCTTTAGGACTTGCTCTTCGTCGGGAAAATGAAAGAGGAGACGGACGGGAATGCTACCTTTCGTCTGCTGGAGTTCCCCGTGAAGCGCTTCGAGAAAGGCATCGAGGTCGGTGGCGGAGGCATCCAGTTCCCAATGAACTTCCTGAACGAGCTGCGGAAGTGCTTCGGAGAGGATTTGGGCATCCGTGACGCTGAGGCGTACTTCCTCGTTCTGCCGCCGAATGCTTCCCTGAACCAGAAAACTATTCCCTTCTGCCAATCGGTGGGCGATGCGCTCGTAGGTATCCGGAAAGCAATTCATGGCCCAGACGTGGTCGCGGGTTTCCAGGTCGAAGCTTGCCCATGGCCGCTGATCTTTTTGCGTAAATCGCTTTTGAAAATTATGCAAGATGCCGCAAAGACGGAAGGGAGTGAGATGGGCCTGTTCCGCAAGAGTGTGCTCCGCAGGTGAATTGATGGCTTCCAGGATATGCTCGTAAAGATCAAGGGGATGACCGGTGACGTAGAATCCCAATAGCTCCTTCTCGTGGCGCCATTTTTCGTGTGGCGGCATTGCGGAATGGGCATTAGGTGTGGTATGTGCTGTGGCATTCTCAGCCGTTACCGTCGCTTCTTCCAAAAAGTCGAAAAGTTGAGATTGTCCTCTATCCCGATCTTTTTGCAGCGAAGATGCCTCGGCCATGGTTGCATCGAGGGTATCCAGCAGGTATTGTCGATCCTCTTCCCAGTTGTCAAAAGTGCCGCATTTGATGAGGCATTCCAATACGCGTTTATTGATGACCCGAAGGTCGATGCGATGGATGAAATCCCGAAAGTTCTTAAAAGGGCCATTGCGTTCCCGTTCGGAGAGAATGCTCTGGGAAGCGGCTTCACCAACGCCCTTGATGGCGGCTAATCCAAATCGGATGCAGCATTTTTCCAGATTAGGCGTAAAGTCTTCGAAGGACTCGTTGATGTCCGGTGCGAGTATCGGAATGGTCATCCGTCGGCATTCGGCGATGAATCCGGCAGTCTTGTCAGCATTGCCCAGTTCTGCCGAGAGCAGTGACGCCATGAAGGCGACGGGATAGTTCGCTTTTAGATAGGCCGTCTGGTAGGCGATGATGGCGTAGGCCGTGGAGTGGGATTTGTTGAACCCGTAGCCGGCAAATTTTTCCAAAATATCGAAAATCTCTTCCGCTTTGGCCTTGGCGATGCGGTGATGTTCATGGGCGCCTTTGATAAAAACGGCCCGCTGCTTTGCCATTTCCTCGGCTTTTTTCTTGCCCATGGCCCGCCGCAAAATATCAGCTCCACCGAGGGTATAGCCGGCGATGACACGCGCCGCTTCCATGACCTGTTCCTGATAGACGAGTATGCCGTAAGTCTCTTTACAGATCTGTTCCAGAAGTGGATGCGGATATTTGATTTTTGAGGGATCTTTTTTTCCGGCAACATAGGCCGGAATCCATTCCATGGGCCCCGGACGGTACAGGGCACTCAGGGCACTGATCTCCTCGATGTTGGAAATTTCAAACTTTCGGCAAAGGGAACGCATACCGTCGGATTCCAGCTGAAAAATACCGGTGGTTTCGCCGCTGTTGAGCAGGGCATAGGTCGCCACATCGTTCAGCGGAATATTCAGAACATGAAATTCAGGCTGCTGTGTAAGCACCTGTACATGTCGCTCGACATCGGCGATGACCGTGAGGGTCTTGAGGCCCAGGAAGTCCATTTTAAGCAGGCCCAATTCTCCCACCGGTTCCATGGAAAACTGTGTCGTCAGGCTGCCTTCCTGCAGGCATACCGGAATGTGTTGCTCGATCGGCCGATCGGAAATCAGGATACCGCAGGCATGAGAACCGGTATTGCGCACCATTCCTTCGATGATTTTCCCCTCTTCGATGATCTTCTGAGCTACGAGATTTCGCCGTACTTCCTGCTGAAGTTCTGGAGATTTCTGCAGTGCCGCCTCCAGCGTGATCTTCAGGTCATCCGGTACCATTTTCGCCATGCGGTTGGCTTCGGCGTAGGGAATATCGTGGACACGACAGAGGTCGCGAAGGACCATTTTAGCCCCAAAAGTTCCAAAGGTAATGATATTGGCCACGTTGTCGGGACCATATTTTTGTCGTACGTAATCAATCACTTCTTCGCGCCGACGCATGCAGAAATCGATGTCGAAATCCGGTGGCGAGATGCGTTCCGGATTGAGAAAACGCTCGAAGAGTAGGCCAAAGGCAATGGGGTCGACATCGGTGATGTGGAGGACGTAGGCGACTAAACAACCGGCACCGGAACCGCGACCAGGGCCTACGGAAATGTGGTGTTTCTTGGCCCAGGCGATGAAGTCCCAGACGATGAGGAAGTAGTCGAGGAACCCGGTCGATTCGATGACCCGTAGCTCATAGTCCAGGCGTTCACAGAGCATCTTTTGGCGTCGAGAGGAAGCATTTTGGGTTTCTATTGCTGAGTCCGGGCCTTGGTAAGTAACGCCATAGCGTTCCTGGAGGCCCTGGAGGCAGAGAGTCCGCAGGTGAACGACGTGATCTTCCTTGTAAAGGGTGGCCTCTTCGGCACTTTGTCGAAAGACAGGATAGTGGTTCTCGCCATAGGGCAGCTGGAAATCGCAAGATTCGGCGACCCGAAGGGTATTGTCCAGCGCATCCGGACGTTCGCCGAAAATGGCCTCCATTTCTGTCCGCGATTTGATATAAAATTGGCGCGATGCCATGCGCATGCGCTCGGTGTCTGACACTCGGGATGCCGTCTGGATGCAGAGGAGAGCATCCTGCGCTTCCCAGTCCCTGGCCTCCACATAGTGCGCATCGTTGGTGGCGACAACGGGAACTTTTGCTTCATCCGCTAATCGGAAGAGCTGTGGCAGGATTTCCGCCTGTTCTGGCATGCCGTGGTTCTGGACTTCCACGAAGAGGCGATCGCGGCCGAAAATATCGATGAGGCGATGGAGTCCCGACTTCGCTTCGTCATAAAGTCCTTTTCGGATCATGTCCGAGAGATAACCCTGTAGACAGCCCGTGAGACATAGAAGGTCTTTCGAATACTCGGCAATCGTCTGCCAATTGATACGTGGTTTGTAGTAAAATCCCTGGGTATGGGCTATGGAGACGAGATGCGACAGATTGCGATAACCTTCCAGCGTCTGGGCGATTAACCCCATATGGTAGAGCGGAAAACGCTCCCGGACTCGGAAATCTTCTTCGAAAAGCGTGTAAAATTCACAGCCGATAATGGGTTTAATGGCATACTTTTTAGCTTCCTTAAAAAACGAAGGTATCGCAAAGACGTTGCCGTGATCCGTCATGGCGACAGCTGGCATACCGAGCCTATGGACGTGCTGAAAAAGTCGATCGATGCGACAAGCCCCATCGAGTAAGCTGTAGTCGGTATGGACGTGAAGATGGACGAAGTTTTTCTCCATGATGGAGTGTATTTAAAGGCAAGAGGATCCTTGGGAAAGCTATTTAAAGATCAAGAGCCCTTAATAGCCATTGCGCGACGGTTATTTTTAATGAAAATTCCAAGGCATCTCGGTTCGCCAGAAGCAAAGAAATATGAGCACTCTTTGCGAATGTGGATCCGAGTACCCGCTGCTAAAAGCGAAAAAGACCTTTAGATGTCTCTAAAGATCTTCCCACCTTATGGAAACAAAAAATTCTTCTAGCTTCAAAAGTTACATTCTACAGAAGTAGAGAACCAGATGAAATTTTTGTGATTTTTCTCGGAGAGCTTGGCAGTCCAAATCTTCTTTGCATTGGCTCCTTCATAGCGAGCACCTGTCTGTATCTTTACGCTTTCCCTAAGGATGTAAACGATGATGTCTGCTCCGGCCCCGTAATAAAAATAGCCCTTCTTAAATCCATCAAATACGCTTCCGCTCCTAAGGGCACTCTTGAGTCCAAGCGGTCGCTTAGTTTTATCATAGCCTATCTTTGTAAAGAGATCTACAGCGAAACCATTGGCCCCTACAGAGGAAAGGTCATAGAGATAATTTGCTTTTCCCTCTAAATTATGCCTCTTTTGCGTGATGTCGTAAGAGTAATAGACCGAAGGATTGAGGAATACATCCGCTATGAAACCGAGGTAAATCTCTTCGCCGTGTCTTTTAACATCTCTCCTGGGTAAAGACTTTACCCAACTAAATCTATTTCTGTATTTGTGGTGGATAAGTCCCGCATCCACGGCAAATATATCGGCAAATTCATAGGAAGCTCCTAGGTAATAGTCATATTTAGCGAAACGGGAGTCTTTAACGCCCAAGAAAGCCTTATTGCCAAAGTAAATGTCTCCTTCATCAAAGAGAGAAGTGCTGATTTCGATTTTTGGTGAGAAAACCTGCTGATTCAATTTAGCACCGCGATAGACGTATTCGGTGTCGAAACGACAACTCGTGTCGAGTGACAATTCAGGAAGTTTAAAACCACACTCGGCATGCAAAAATCCCACAGAAAGGATCCCTGCCAAGGTGGCCATTAGTTTTTTGTTCGTGTTCATGTGGTTTTATGCAATTAATCTGGAAAATAATATAAGAAATAATTCTCACTTTACCAGTAAAAGATGATTTAGGACGGATTTTTACACTTTGCAATAAAATCTTCTTAAGACAGACGTTTTATTGCCCAGAAAATCCTTCGATAATTACGACGAGTGGCAAGAAAAGACCGATGACGATGGAACCGACGAATCCGGCTAAAAATAAGATCAACATAGGTTCGAGCAATTTTGTCATGCGTTCGATGCTTCCGTTGAGTTGATATTCGTAATTCTCGGCAATGCGATTCATCATCGCTCCGATTGTCCCAGAACGATCGCCGACAGAGATCAATCCCTGTGCTGTGGGTGGGAGGATATGGTGCCGTCCCATGGCTTCTGACAGAGTCATGCCATGGGCGAGGTCATTGAGCGCATGCTGTAGCGATTGGCGAATGGTGGCACTTTTTACGATTTCTCTGGCGAGTCGCAATGATTCCATCAGAGGTGAGCCGCAATGAAGCAGTTCTCCGAAGGTTCTGGAGAAGAGGATGATATTCCACTCGACGATGATCGATCTCAGTACGGGAATTTTGAGGAGCATTCGATCATAGAGGAGCTGAAAGAATTTCCATTTTCGCAGTGAAAGCAGCAATAGAAAACTGCAAAATACAGTGGTGGTAATGAGTTTCCAATGCTGCAACAAACAATGGCTAGATCGAAGGATAATAGCTGTAAATATCGGCATCCCGTGAGGGCCGATCTGTTCAGAAAGAATTTCCTCGAACCGGGGAATTACAAAAAGCGTCAGTAAAAGAACAATTACCGTGGAAACAAACAAGACGGTCAAAGGATAAAATGATGCCGAGATCAGGGTTTTACGTATGCGTGCACTTTTGGCGCTTAATTCCGAGAGACGCATGAGCGCTTTCGGCAATTTCCCTACGGATTCACCAGATCGAACCATTGCTATTTCATAAGACTCGAATTCATCCTCCATGGAGGCGAGGGCTTCGGAGAGGTCTTTCCCTGATTCGACGTGCTGGATCAGGTGCCGTAGGGCACCAGCCATGCAGGAAAAGCGCGATCCCTGTTCCAGGAGAATCGCAAGACTGGGCCGTAGTTCCATACCAGAATCCATGAGGATGGCCAGCTGTTGAATGAGGTGTGATTTCTGTTCTCGAGAAAGATGCTTTTTTTGAAAATGCCGAGCCAATGTCTTCTTGGGAGGACGTGAATTTTCGTCTGAAATTTTTGGCTTTAGTTCCTTGAGGAGAAGGATGCTATGGCCGGCTTCTAGGAATTGCTTTTCAAGATTCTCTTTATTGTCACCTTCGATTTTCCCATAAAATCGTTTTCCGGTTTTATCTCTTGTTATGTAGCGAAAAAGCATGATCCCAAACCGCGGCAAACGGTAAAATGAGGTGTTGGATTGTCGAGGATTGAATCCTCTGCCAACGCGTTTATTCCTTGCAAGTAGGTTGTGAAGGATACGACCTTTACATTTGTAAGAATTTTGCTGAACTTTACGATCAGTGAAAGTCTGGTAGGCTTTCAGAGAAAAACACGATGTTTGAGGTAATTACGGATAAAATGAGCCAAGCCATTCGGGCCATGCGCGGCCTGAATAAAATTTCAGAAGCGAATGTCGCTGATGCTTTAGTTCGTGTAAAAACGGCGCTATTGGCGTCGGATGTCCATTATAAGGTAGTGAAAGAATTTATTGCCAATGTGCAGGCAAAATGCTTAGGGCAAAAGGTCGTTGTGGGCGCAACACCGGGCCAGCAACTCATTCATGGGATTCATTCGGAGCTGGTTGCGTTATTGGGCGGAGAGAGCCCGAATTTTTTTGCTCTGAAGCCACTGAGAATTTTGATGGTGGGCCTCCATGGTTCGGGTAAAACGACAACGACGATCAAACTGGCGGCGATGCTCCAGAAAAAAGGCTACCACCCCGCTGTCATTGCCTGTGATGTATACCGACCAGCGGCTATTGATCAACTCGAGCAATTGGCGCAACAGGCATCTCTGCCATTTTATGGCGATCGCGAGGAAAAACGTGCGGTGTCGATCGCGTCATCTGGTCTCGCTTGGGCAAAGGAGCATTCTGCTGATGCCATTTTATGGGATACGGCAGGTCGCTTGCAGATAGACGATGTCCTCATTCAAGAACTCAAGGATATGCGTTCGGCGATTCAGCCGCAGGAAATCTTGCTCGTGGCAGATAGCGCTCTGGGGCAAGAAGCGGTCAATGTTGCCAAGCATTTCCATGAGGCACTGACGCTTACGGGTATCGTGTTGACGAAATTAGATGGTGATGCGCGTGGAGGTGCTGCCGTTTCCATGAAGTCCGTAACGCAGGTCCCAATTCGGTTCATGGGTACGGGTGAAAAGATTTCAGATTTAGAAATTTTTCATGCAGACCGAATGGCCCAGCGAATCTTGGGAATGGGCGATGTAATTTCTCTCGTCGAAAAAGCTCAGGAAGTCGTCGATCAGCAGGAGGCCGAGCGTTTGGCTGAAAAGATGAAACATGCGACGTTTACGTTGGATGATTTTTTACAGCAAATGCGGAAAATTCAAAATATGGGCTCCGTCAGTTCTTTACTTCAGCATTTACCGGGAATGAACTCTATGTCGTCCGAAGATGCCGATAAACGGTTCAAACGGGTGGGGGCTGTCGTTTCGTCGATGACCCTTAAGGAGCGGCGACATCCGGATATCATCCATGGCCAGCGGCGCGTGCGAATTGCCAAAGGTTCTGGAACGACGTTGGCGGATGTGAATTCTCTCCTGAAGCAATTTCATTATATGAAGCAGATGATGAAGAAGATGAAAAATACCCACGGTCGGAAAGAGTTACAGCAAATGATGGCCCAGATGGGTGGTGGTATGACGGGAGATTCATTGCATTTCTAATATTATGTGGCACGTTATTTTAGAGCTCATTAAAAGTAAACGTTTTATCAGTTTTGCAGTAGCTGCTTTTATCATTGCC
>JAIRRP010000038.1 GCA_031255915.1 Puniceicoccales bacterium
GAGCTTCAAGACCCGTCGAATCGCTCGGATATCGGATGTGCCGTCGCGGTCAACGGGAATCGTGTTGATCCGCGAGAGAATAAAGTTCCAAAATCCGGCCTTAAAAAGTGTTTGGCGTGCGAAGTAGAAAATTTCTCGCTGAGGACAGGCGGCGGCTATAAAGGGTGGATCGAGGAAACTGGCGTGATTAACGGCGATGAGACAGGGACCTGAGGGTGGAATATTCTCATTTCCGTAGACCTCTCCGGCCCAGAGTTCCCGAAAGGCAATGGAGAAGAAGTGACGAACGGTCTTGTAATAGAGGTTGATCTCCATAAATCGAAGAAAAGTATAGAGATGCCAAGAACTTGGCAATAGCGTCTGCCATCGAAAATTCCCTATTTGAGAGACTATCCTTTATTCATCAGCGAAAATGGGAACTAGAAGATGTCGTCAAAACTAGACAGCAACCTTCTCATCTTGTTCCACTCATCTGATATGTCGTGCCTCCCATGTGTCCTTTTTTCCATTCCATCTTTCTTTCCTCTCTTTTTCCCTTTTTCAACCTTTTTTGACGACATTCTCTAGATATCCAGGAAGATGCATATCTGACAAAATTTGAAGTTTATTAATATCGTCTCGAATTTATCCAGCGGGTGGGCTGCCTTTGAGCCCAAAGGGCTCCTGCCCGCTACGTGGGCCGCGGTAAGGAAAAATGCAAAGCGGGAGCTTTCATTTTTCCTTACCGCAAAGGCAGCTCACAACCCGAAGACATCTTAAGACATCTTCTATGGAAGAGATATTTATTTAGGAGGGTTTTTATAGAGGCCAGTTACCTTGCGGCCTATGACTTCCGATCATTTTTATTTTGGAGCTTATAAAAGGCAATGATCCGGTCTCTGATTTTGTTGCCATAATCGGGGTCCGAAGCCCATTTGCCGGCAAGTGCGTAGATGGTTTTCGCAGAGCCTCTTTTGACGAGCCGGAAGCGTGGATCGATGCATCGATTTTTCAGTGATTCTTCGGAGCCGTAGGCCTTAAGGTGCTGCACATGGGCCCGTATGCCATCGCGTAGGGTTCGAAATTTCAGCCCCTTTGCGCCACCGTCCAGGGCTCCTAGTCCGGCAAAATTATTCTGAGAGGCACTTACTTGCCCACCATATTTCAAATAATCCGTCTCGAGACACATTTGAGCGAATGCGATGTCATGATTCACGCCCTCTAGATGGCATTCCTCGATGTAGCATTCTACAATCATGTGAATCTTCGTGTCTTTAAGCCTAGGATGATGTTTTTTAAGAACTTGTTGCATCACAGTGCTCATAAGGTCACCCTTTCCCATGATGGTTGTGCTGATTTTTTTACTGGATTTTGAGAGTGATTTTTCATTTCCAGAATGGGTATTCTGAAATCTTTTTGTGCTACAGTGGTGCTCTTTTGTGATAAAAGCTGTGCAGCTGCAGAGTAAACTGAGGCCAATACAGCACTTAAGGAGCCGATATTTAGATTTCATTTAAAAGCGATTTTTATTATTTTATCCATGACGCTGTTCACTGGCAATGCTTTTAAATCGCCGTCAGGCGCCTGGAGATAGGTATTGGATGGATAAGTGAGTGGATAAGGTCCAAACCGTTGTGCTGAAGTGGGGCCATATAACCCGACAACAGGTACCCGCATACTGGCGGCGATGTGCACGGGACCACTGTCATTGGCCACAATGCAATGTGCGAATTGTATGGAAGATAAGAGCTGCTCCAGATGGGTCTGACCTCGTAAATCTTCCAGTCGTGGGTGGGGCTCAAAAGGAGGATTTTTCCGAGTACCGAAAATTTTCAATTTCCAAGTCGCAGGGAAATCTTTACACCGAAGGAGATTACGGGCAAGCATCGGGAAATAGGGCCATTCTTTGCCTTTGCCCCGCGTTTCGGGAAAAAGTGCGATATAGGGGGCTATATCGTCACTGGCATCCGAAATCGAACGCCAATGGACGGTACCATCGACCTGGGCATTTAGTCCTAATGTCGGCAAGAAATGGGAGAGAATCGTGACGGCATGTTCCCTTTTGGCTTGAGAAGATGTGAACCCGATGCACTCATGGTAGGCTAAAAATGAGCATTCTCGAGAATCCTTTCGGCCGATCTTTCGCTTTGCCCGTGCGAGGTGCGTAATAATCCCACTTCTGGCAAGTCCCTGCATATCCCAAATGAAGTCATAGGAAATTTTGCGAATTTTTCGGATCAATTGGAAAAAGGATCGTATTCCACTGCTTCGATGGAATTTATAGATCTCATTCACTAACCCCGAATGTACGATAACAGGGGTCAACTCATGGCGAATAACCCAATCAACCTCCATGTCTACCCGATGCCGATGTAGTGTCTGAATGACCACCAGTGCGTGCACGACATCCCCCAATGACGACGGCTTAATGACCAAAAGCCGTTGGGCCATGTGGTTTATCGACGATCATTTAGTTTTGCGAGCAGGCGTAAAATTTCCACGTAAAGCCAAACCAGAGTGACCATGAGGCCGAAAGCCGCATACCATTCCAGCTCTACCGGAGCCCCGCGACGGGATTGGCGAACGACGAAATCGAAATCAAGCACAAGATTCAAAGCGGCAATCGCCACGACGAAGAGGCTAAAGGCAATGCTGAAATTACTGGAGCTGTGCAGAAATGAGAAACCATGACCACTAAGGCTCAACAGCATACTTACTAAGTAAACGAGCGCGATTCCCACCGTGGCGGCAACAAGCCCCATGGTAAACTTTTCGCTGACTCGGATGAATTGCGTCTTATAGGCCATGAGCATGGCGGAAAATACGCCGAAAGTCAGGGTAATGGCCTGGACGGCAATACCTGGGTAGGCCTTATTGATCGACATCGAGATACTGCCCAAAAATAAACCTTCAAAAATCGCGTACAGAGGCGCTGTGATTTTTGCGATATATGGCTTAAATATCGTGATGAAAGCGATGACGAAAGCGATAATGCCAAAAAGCATCGTTTTCTCCATGAGGCCTTCAGGCGAAGCATAGGAAGTTTTCCATGCGAATACGGCTGATAGAGCGACTAATCCGAGAAGGATGGCCGTTTTATTGACGCATCCGGAGATGGTCATGAGTTCTGTAGAGACCCGTTCGGCTTCGAAGGCGCGCTCTTGAAGAACGGGATTAGAGGTCCTATTGTAATCCATAGATAGTGAGAATAATCACAACACTATGTAAAAAGGAAGTCTGAGACTGTCAATGACATCTTTTATTCCCATTGGTGGCAAGGCAAGCGACCGGTGAAATGGAATATTGGTACAGGGTGGTAGTGATTCCGTGACGAGCTCCGGTGTTGTTGGGAATTGTTCTTTCTGAGTCCTGAGCTTGGGAGTATTTCCCCTGCCGCCTTTGCGCTAAGAAAAAATGCAAAGCGGGAGCTTTCATTTTTCCTCAGCGCGGCCCAGAGCCCTTTGGGCTCAAAGGCGGCAGGTCCGCCGGGAAGGAGGAGACGGTGCTCGAAGGTAATCCCTCAGGGCTGAGTTTGTAGGGTCACAGCGGAGTGTGAAGAGATAAAGAAGATGCTCAGCTTTCCATGTTACTGAGTTGCTCGAAAAAGCGGCAGAAGACGCGATACACTCGGTCTATCATCTGCAATGAGAGATTTTCATTGGGGGCATGAAGTTGGTTCTGTTGTGTAAAAAATCCGAGCATCAGTGGATTCATGCCCGTTAACTCTTGAATGGTTGAGATGAACGGAATGCTACCTCCTTCGCGCATGAGCAGAAGTGGTGTACCCATGATGATCCGTGTTGCCGCTTGCAGCATATGGAATGCCTGGGAAAGCCTAGGATGCGAAGAGTGCTTGTCTTGGGAATCTTCAAGGGGAAAGGAATAGGCTTTTCCCTGAGGAATCGAAGCAATGTGCATATGGGCCCATGGTGGGCAGAGTTGCCGCAGCCGCGATGACAGTTGTTGCGAAATATGTTCTGGAGATTGGTTTGGGACAAGCCGACAGGAAATCTTCGCTTTGGCTTTCGCAGGGATGATGGTCTTCACACCTTGACCCTCCCAGCCACTATGAATGCCGTTGATTTCGAGTGTTGGGAGAAATTTTTGAGCATAGAGAACCGAGTGCTCATGGGGAGCGAAATGCTCGATGCCGGTGTCGCGGCGAATGGCATCTTCCGATAAGGGACAGAGTTGGAGCGATGCCAGTTCTTCGGCCGAAGGTTTTTGGACATCGCGGTAAAAATCTTCCACGAGCACTTTTCCTTGGGCATCGTGCAGTTGTGCGCATATTTCTGCGAGAACTTGAGCGGCATTCGGCATGGGGCCACCCATGCCGGAATGAAGGTCTAATGTGGCGGTAGAGATTTCGCACTCTAGGGTCACAAGACCTCGAAGGCCTGTCGTTAGACTTAGGTGTTCTTCGTCGCATGTCCAAGTATCGGATAACAAGAAAAGATCGGAGCGGATCGAATCACCGTACTCTTTCAGAAATCCCTTCATACTTGGGCTGCCGATTTCCTCCTCGCCTTCGAAGAGGACGCGGATGTTCCATGGGAACGATGGATTTTTGTGCAATGTTTGACATAAGGCGTGCAGGAGGATCGTGTGGGCGCCCTTATTATCGGCAATGCCGCGGCCGTAGAGGATGTCGTCGCGGATCGTTGGCGTAAAAGGGGAAGATTGCCAAAGTTCTAGTGGTTCCGGCGGTTGAACATCGTAGTGTCCATAGAGAAGTAGCGACGGTGCCTGCGGTGATTTCGAGTAGGAGGCGAGCAGGATAGGATGTTTTGGTGTGGATATTTCCTGAACATCGAAGCTTTCTTGTTTCAGAAATTGCGAAATATATCTGCGTGTATCGCACATGCCCTGCTCGTAGGCCGTGTCGCAGGAGACACTGGGGAAACTGGCGTAATGTTTGAGGAAATGGAGGATGTGTTCGATCTCTTGAAAAGCCATGGTACTTTATGTAATCTTTTTTATCAAAAGGCAATTGACTTTCAAAGAAAGTGGTCTTGAAGGTACAAGTATTTTTTATGACTCGGCATAGGCGCCAGGCAGTAGAAGTGGCCATCGGTTCTCTCCATATAGGTGGCGAGCATCTCTTACGCGTCCAATCAATGACGAATACACCTACTTCGGATGTTACGTCGACTTTGGAGCAAATTCGCAAATTGGCCGATGTGGGCTGCGAAATTATCCGTTTAGCCATTGTTTCCAAATCAGACCTACAGGCACTTGGTGCTCTAAGGCCTCTATTGGTCCGGGATAAAGTGGCTGTTCCCCTCGTGGCCGATGTCCACTTTTCTCCGACTTTGGCCCTAGAGGTTATTCCTTTTGTCGATAAAATTCGGATAAATCCCGGTAATTTTGTACGCGTGTCACCGGAAGATTCTCCTGAAGAAAGGAAGGCAACTCTTCGCAGGGGATTGGTTCCCTTGCTAAAGGTCTTGCGAGAAGAGGGGAAGGCTCTGCGGTTGGGCGTCAACCAGGGCTCCTTGCCGGAGTATATTTTGAAGCGGTATGGTTCTACAGCAGCTGGAATGTTGGCCAGCGTTTTGGATTTTTTGGAAATTGCCCGAGAGGAACGATTCGATGCGATTGTCTTATCCTTTAAGTCGAGTGATGTTGCGACCATGGTTCAGGCTTATCGCGAAGCGGATAGGATGTTAGCCGAGAGAATGTACCCGGCCTATCCCTTCCATTTGGGTGTCACCGAAGCCGGCAACACAGACTATGGACGGATCAAAGGAGCCATTGGAATAGGTTCGCTGTTGCTCGATGGCTTAGGGGATACACTGCGCGTATCACTGACCGAAGATCCCTGCGAGGAAATCCCTGTGGCCTATGATATTCTTCAGGCCTGTGGAGCTCGGATATCCAAAGTGGAATATGTCGCTTGTCCCACTTGTAGCCGTACATGTTTCCATTTGGAGAAAATTTTTGATGAGATAAAGGCCGCGACGCGGTCATTAAAAGGGATTAAAATTGCCGTTATGGGTTGCAATATCAATGGACTCGGTGAGATGGCCGATGCGGATTATGCCTGTGTGGGTTCCGGGAAGGAAAAAGTCGATCTCTACGATCACGGCCAGTGCGTCGAACGCGATGTGCCAGAGCAGAGAGCGGTCGAGGAGCTGGCGAAGATGATAGGTACAAGATAGGTGTGAGATAGGTGCGAGAGTGGGAGCATGTGGTTTGAGGAGGATATTCCTAAGCTTTGGGTTATTCGGTTTGCCGCCTTTGCGGTAAGGGAAAAATGCAAAGCGAGAGCTTTCATTTTTCCTTACCGCAGCCCGCGTAGCGGGCAAGAGCCCTTTGGGCTCAAAGGCGGCAAACCCCGCCCATCGAATGGAGACGGTGCTCAAGAATGGTACCGAATCTAAATTACCGAAATCGATAGATTTTCCGAACGCGAGAGGAGGGCCTACCTCGAGCATCAGAGGAATATGCCGTCGAATAGCAAAGGGTGTGAGCCTATAAACCTCCCTTTTGTGGATCCTAACGACCTCGGCTACTCCCAATGGAGATAATACATAATATGTGAGTTTCCTTATGATTATTTACCTTTGGATTTCAAAGGAAGTATTTTGTCTGTTTGTCCGAAATCGCCCTACCCACTCGTTTCATGACCGCTAACATATCCTCCCAAACGAGGCGTTTTGTGGCGCTGTTCTGATTCCTCAGTAAATAAGAGGGATGGAAGGTGACGACGAGGGGTATGCCCTGAAACGTATACCACTGGCCGCGACAGAGGCTTATCCGGCGTTGGCTGTCATAGCCCAATAGTCCATTAGTGGCGGTGGCACCTAGGGCGACGATGACCTTAGGTTTTATGATGTCGACTTGTGTGCGGAGGTAGGGGAGACAATATTCCATTTCTCCCTGTGTCGGTGGGCGATTGCCGTATTCCGTCGGCATTTCGGGGCGCCAGTTCATGATATTACTGATATAAACCTGCTCGCGCGAAAGCCCCATGGCGAGGATGATTTTTGTCAATAACTGTCCCGCGCGGCCGACGAATGGAATCCCTTGGACCTCTTCATCCGCTCCCGGTGCTTCGCCGCAGAAGAAGATGTCGGCATCCAAATTACCCGTTCCAAAAACCAATCGTTTCCCGGGCCTGAGATGTTTTTGAAAATCTTCTGAATTCAGGACTTGGTCGCGGAGCCATTCCCATTGATGTCGCTTATTGCCTGCAGGTAAGGAGGGTGTTTCCGTCATGCCATTGCCGAATAGAGTTTGTTCCGGCGACCGTGGAGAATAGGTATTCATAGGGGAAGTAGTGTGGGTAAAGTATTTTGATATCTGTGGGAGAAATTGCCAATTGCTGCAGCCGATGTAAACTCCTTGTTGGCCGGTATATTTTTCCTTCTGGAGTACCTGAAGCAATAGAGAATGGAGGAAGGTATCCATAAGAGTGGTTTTTTTAAGAAATTCGATGCGGTTAACAAGGTATAAATCTTGCTCTTGTCGCGAGTTCATTTACAATTTTAAGAGGTTTAACTATGAAGATGTGGTCTCACTTTTTTTCTCTCTCGCTTTTAGGGGTAGTTCTATTGTGGCCGAAGGTATTTTTAGGTGAGAAGACGTTTCCAGAGATGGGTACTTTAGTCACAAATACCGCAGTGACCCAGCCGGGGGAACTAAGCCCCTTGTCAAAGCCAGAGGAGTTTCCATTGCCGCAGACGGATAAAAGAGCCATTGGTCAAGAAGTTATCCAGGACGAGACCATCATCGAGGGATGGGCGAGAGTTCTGATCCAAAATGCGCTGAAATGCCTGAATGGGGAAAGAACAAAAACGGCTTCATTTTTGGGATTGGCGAGAGGAATTTTATTCGTGGTGCCGGATAAATTGGGAACCTTGTTGGGAGTACATGTCGGCAGTGCTCTTGGGTTTTATCGAAAAAATGA
Source organism: Puniceicoccales bacterium (assembly GCA_031255915.1). Classification (GTDB taxonomy): domain Bacteria; phylum Verrucomicrobiota; class Verrucomicrobiia; order Opitutales; family JAIRLG01; genus JAIRLG01. Next base: position 7,892 of record JAIRRP010000038.1, read on the forward strand.
TGGTTATTGGGGCCTCCCGGTCGTTTACCAGGTCGAATCCGAAATGCCCATCAAATGGGGCGAGACAGCTTTATTGGTTATTGCCATTAGGGAGGAAAAAATGCAGGCGAGTATGGTCCTATCGCAATGGTCTTGTCCACTGAAGGTAGAGGTGCTAGGTATTGCTGACGAGAATCTGCCTCAGGTTACGGATGGGGAAAATTTCTTTTGGTCATTTCCTCTTTTTAAAGATTTTCCGAAGGAAATGAAATTGAAATTTCATTTCAATCGCGAGATCAATGAAGAACTTTATGGTCGGCAAAATGTTCGGGCGGTCGATATTTACTTTGATCCTTATGATGTGCCGCCATGCATGAAGGAGTTATGTGGAGCTCTTGCTTCCTATCCGCAGATTAAGGAATGAAAAATGATAAATAGATCCTGTGGCAGGAGAGGATTTCTCCTCATCGAAGTGGTGGTGGCATTGGCTGTTTTCGCCGTTGCGACGGTGGTCATTTCCCAGAGCTTTACCAATGGCCTATTGGCTAAGTTTAAAAGGGAAGCCTCATTGGATGAGGCGGATAAGTTGTTGTTTTTAGTGGATCAGGTTTTCGAGCATGTTAAAAGTAAGGATTTAGCGGATAGTAAGGCAATTTTGTCCAGCGGTGGAGTGATGCATTTTCCCGATGGAAGTTATTGGCAATGGAGAATGGATTGTCGAGAGACCGATGTATTGAACCTTTTCCGGATTACTTTGGACCTCACGCTTCCGAATGATAAGGAGCAGTACCAGTTCTATCGCCATATGTCAAAATGGGGCGATGTGGAGCAACGGTCGAAGTCGAGGGAACGGTTCGAACGTAGTAAGAAGGCCTAAAACTGCGAACTTCAAAGTTGGGTGCCATTTTTGGGGACACCGTCTCGAATTTGCCCAGCGGGTTTGCCGCCTTTGAGTCCTTCGGGCTCGCCCGCTATGCGGGCCGCAGCAGGGGAAAATACAAAGCGGGAGCTTTTATTTTCCCCTGCTGCAAAGGCGGCAAACCCCGGCGGTGGGATGGAGACGGTGGGGCGTTGACCGCCTTTGCAACAAACAGAAATGAAAATTTTCATTTCTGCCTGTTGCGGCCCGCGTAGCGGGCAAGAGCTCAAAAAGCTCTAAAGGCGGTCGAGGTTCAAAAAATAACGAAATTCTTTCGCCCTTGACCTTGTGAGGGCTTTCTTAGTCTCCCGCCGCCTGAGATTCTATCTGTCGATCTTATGCTAAAAGTGGGGATCATCGGGTTACCAAATGTTGGAAAAAGTACGCTGTTTAATGCCCTGACTCGTACCCATAAGGCCACTGCCGAGAATTATCCTTTTTGTACCATTGAGCCCAATATAGGGATGGTCGAAGTTCCAGATGAGCGGCTTTTGCCCCTGACGCAAATAGCTAAAACAGATAAAATCGTTCCCGCGCTCATCGAGTTCGTTGACATCGCTGGCTTGGTGGCGGGCGCTTCTCATGGAGAAGGTTTGGGCAATCAATTTCTTTCACATATTCGTGAAGTTGATGCCATTGTGCAGGTCGTTCGTTGTTTTGAAAATGAAGACATCATTCATACGATGGGGAGCGTGGATCCTATCAGGGACATTGAGGTTATCCAGACAGAATTAGCTCTGGCGGATCTACAATCGGCCGAAGGTCAGTTGGAAAAATTACGAAAAAAGGCGCGCAGCAGAGAAAAAGAAGCGGAGGAGCAAGTGGTTCTTCTGGAAATAATCTGCGCTCATCTGAACCAGGAAAAAACGGTGTTTACGTTGCCTTTATCCCTGGAGGAACGCGGGCGAATGAGGGGATTCCATCTCTTGACGGCAAAGCCGGTGCTCTTTGTGTGTAACGTAGCTGAAGAGGACCTGAAGGATCCGTCACAGAATCCCCATGTGCTAGAAGTAGGGCGCTATGTTCAGGAACATCTGGCCATGGAAAGCTGCATCGTAAGTGCCCAGATCGAACATGAACTCATCGCGTTATTGCCGGAAGAAGCCAAAGTTTATCTCGCAGAAATGGGTATTGAAGATAGCGGCGTGACGCAACTGATCCGAAAAAGTTATGAGCTTTTGAAATTGGCTTCCTATTTTACAGCGGGAGAAAAGGAGGTGCACGCTTGGACATTTAGACGGGGAATGAAGGCGCCGGCTTGCGCAGGGGTGATTCATGGAGATTTTGAACATGGATTTATTAAGGCAGAAGTTGTCAGTTATGAGGATTTAATAGCGGCTGGTAGTGTGGCCCGTGCGCGGGAGCTTGGATTGTACCGTCTTGAAGGTAAGGACTATGAGGTTCAAGATGGGGATGTCATGGTCTTTCGATTTAACGTATGAAGGCGATCCAGCTCGCTAAGGTTCCTTTAGCCAAAAGAAGTCGGCCGGATATATTGATTATCGCGGGAGAGGCTTCCGGGGATGAGCATGCGGCACAGATGGTGAAAGATTTGCTACAAAAGCATTCTCAATTGTCGATTTATGCTTTTGGCGGAAGGAATTTGCGTTCAGTGGGAGCCCATTTACTCTACGATTTGACGCAACATTCTGTCGTAGGAATATATGAAGTCCTGAAACATTTGCGCTTATTTCGGCAATTGATGTCGGCCGTCATAGCTTGGATCAATACCCATCAGCCTCGTACCGTTTGTTTCGTCGATTATCCCGGATTCAATTTGCGGATTGCTAAGGAGCTTTTTAAAAGAGGTCTGAGCTGTAAAAATGGTGGCGATGTAGCTCTTTACTACTATATCAGTCCCCAAGTATGGGCTTGGAAAGCTAGGCGTCGTTTTTCGATGGCGGAGTGGCTCGACCATTTGGCAGTGATTTTCCCATTTGAAAAAAAAGTTTTTAAAGATACGTCCCTTAAGGTTTCTTTTGTCGGCCATCCCCTGCTTCAGACGGAGTTAAATTTAGGGATATTTTACGATCCAAAGGGACCTCTTCTTCTGTTACCTGGGAGCCGCGTAGCCTCTGTTCGGCGTATCTTTCCTCTGATGCTCGAGACTTTTCGTCAATTGCGTCAATCATCCCCTCAACTTTCAGCCGTTGTTCTCTATTCTGATGACCGAGTGCTCAATGAGCTTAGGGTGGTATTTTTAAAGTACAAGGATCTTTGGCAGTACCTGCGATTTTATCATATTGAAGATAGTAATTTGTCCTATTCGGCGAGTCTGATGAGTTCTGGGACGATGTCCCTTAAATGTGCTCTAGCTGCAATCCCTAGCGTCATCGCTTATAAGATACACCCCTTAACTTACATGCTGGCTAAACGTTTTGTAAAAATTCCTTTTATTGGCATGGCCAATATTCTATTGAAGAGGATGTCGATTCCGGAATATATCCAAGAAGCCGCTCATCCGGATATTTTATGTGGAGAAATTTCGGAATGTTTACAGGATCCCAGGAGGATTATGAAAGTACGTGAAGATGCCGATGCCTTAAAAATTGTGCTCGATGTGAAACCGGACATGAGTGCGGCGGATTGGCTCTACAGTTCTTTGAAAGAGGAAAAAGACGCTAGCTGAAGTTTCGGAAGCCACTTGCGATGAGGGCCGGACATGGCAATATGGTTCAATTCTTTCAAGGAGAACCATTGGCCATGAGAGGGTATCGCAGCCTTTTCAAAAGATTCTAGGGCATAGAATCTTTCTGTGAAATGCGTACGCCCTATAGTTCGCTTTCCCGTGAAGATAGGTTTTGTGGTATCGCAATTCGAAAGTGAAATTTCTGGAAATTCCCAAATGAGAGAAGATATGTGTTTTTGATGGTTCATGGGCGATAGCCAAATTTTGTCCTTTCGAAGAAGAATTCCGCGAGCTTTGCAGACATTTTGATAAGTGGCGACTTTAAACCGTGGAATACCTTGCGCATTCCCGTGGATATGGATTTGGCAATGGGATGAGAGTGGGCAGGAAAGACAGAGAGGATTTTGCGGAAGGCATAGGGTCGCTCCGAGTTCCATGATTCCCTCGTTGTAAAGAGCATGATGGGATGGATCGAAGCATTGTTCCGCTATGGGAAGGAGATAGGTCAGTGCCTGTCCTTTGTGATCGAATAGGCGATGGATATTCCAAAAGCGCGCCAATACGCGGATGACATTCCCATCGACGACGGCAATGGGTATATCTTGAGCCAAGCTGGCGATGGCAGCGGCCGTATAGCTACCAATGCCAGGAAGTTGTTTCCATGCGTCGGGTGTTTTGGGAATATATCCTTGCCGATGGATCGTTTTGGCGATTTCATGAAGTGATCGGGCTCGTTTATAGTAACCTAAACCTTCCCATAATTTCAAAATACCAGCTTCATCGGCTTGAGCTAAAATCTCTAACGATGGAAGGCGTTGAATCCATCGCTCGAAATAGGGTATAACCGTTTTTACTTGGGTTTGCTGGAGCATCATTTCTGAGACAAGTGTGTGATAAACGGAACGCTGCTGACGCCATGGCAAGATACGGGCATGGTAAAGAAAAAAGTCGATGATCGATTTTTGGAAAAAAAGGATCGAATTTTGTGGGAGATGAGGTATGGACATAAAATTGGAGCCAGACGAAACTTTGTATTTGGCAATAGAGATAAAATCTTATACTTAAAGACGGTGGAGGGTATGGACTATAAAACGAGAGTAAATGTTTTACTAGAGGGAGTTTCAAAGCGCTTGGGTTTTGCTTTGAAGTTCGATGAAAAGGGTGGTACCTGTCATTTTCGCGATAACGCTTCGCAGCGGCATTATGTTTTAGAGGTTTTGGAACATCATGATATGCTTTATATCTATTGTCCATTGCTGGAGGTACCTGCGGATAAGCGTGAGACATTTTTTCATTTTCTTTTAACGCTTAATCTGCATGGATTAATGACGCGGCATGCCTTTGTGGGTCTCGATGAGGTGAAGAACCTCATCGTGATGTCCTATTCCTTCCCCATCGATCTTTTGAATGAAACTCTGCTCTTCAATATGATCGTCAATTTTACCTCCTCAGCGGAGAAGGTCTATAGCATCCTGGATAATTTTTTGAAATCCAATTCCTATGTTAAAGGCATGGGGCTGAGTCGTCGCAACGATGTTGCCAAAATCAGTAAATTCAAAATGCGAATTTAATCACTCTTCAGTATGTCCGATTCTTGGTATTCCTTATCTTCATCCTCGGCAGAATCGATCCAGGAAGCTTCTTCTTTACCCGAAGAGC
>JAIRRP010000080.1 GCA_031255915.1 Puniceicoccales bacterium
CAATAGCGATTTAGGCAATGATTTCGGAAACCTCGTGAGCCGTTTGCTTCACATGCTACACCGCTACTGCGATGCCGTCATTCCTCAGACAAAAACTCTAGCCGAAGAAGATCAGCTTCTGCAACAACAATGGAAGGACTGTTCTCTGAAGGTCTTGGAAGCCTATCAGGGTCTTGCATTTCACTCGGCATTGGAATGCCTCTGGGAAATGATTCGTTCCCTGAATCGCTTCATAGAGATCCGGGCGCCGTGGCAATTGGCAAAGTCGCCAGAGCATAGGGAGAAACTAGAGACGACATTGGCCATCTTAGCCGAAGGTCTGCGTCTTGTCACAATGGCGCTGTCACCCATCATGCCGGAAATTTCAAAAACACTATGGCGGGCATTAGGACTTCATTCAAGCAGATACCATTTAGAGAGGGACATGGAATGGTCTCATGGGCTGGAAGGTCATCGAGTGGAAAAGCCAATGGTACTGTTTCCTCGTGTGGAATTGTGAATTCCTAGAGGTTGTCATCAAAATCAGACAGCGAAAAGAGAGATGGAGCGGATATGGAATGCAGAAACATGTCTCCTATGCGTCCTTTTCCATTCCTTCTTTTTCCTTTTGTTAACCTTTTTTTGACGATTCCTTCTAGCTTCCGTAGTGTTTCTTTCTTTAAATCCCAGAACAGGTAAAGAAATATCCCACAGCGATGAGAATTTTATATCTCTTTTCTAGGTTTTAGGCTATACAAGGAAGCCGTTCATAATTTTCTTCCAGTGCTTCTTTACCCTTAATCAACCGTAATCGCCACCTATTTGCTGTTGACACTTCGTACTTCTCCTGTGAGATGCACTCTCCATATATTGCCCTTATCGTCTAGCGGCTAGGACGCCGGATTCTCATTCCGGAAACCGGGGTTCAATTCCCCGTAGGGGTGCCATTCAAAATGGGTTATGTTTCTAGGTTGCATTCACCACAAAAGCTATTGTGTTTTGAGCCTCCTTCTTGTCTTACTATAAAGCATCTTCTTCATGGAAAAACTTCGCTCTATGGACTATGGAAAGCTATTTATCATTTCAGGCCCCTCTTGTGTTGGAAAAACAACCTTGATCTCTGGATTTCTTCGCCATCATCCGGAATATGCTCTACGTCGCATAGTGACCTGTACCACGCGTCCACCAAGGGCCAGCGAAGTCGATAGCCAAGATTATCACTTTCTATCGCTGAAAGAATTTGAGCAAAAAGTTCAATCCGGTGCATTTTTGGAATACACAAAAATTTACGGTACTCATTTTTATGGAACGCTGGCGGATTCCGTCATTCCCTTTCTAAAAAAAGAGCACCTTTTTCTGACAATCGATATCCAGGGAACACGGTCCATTTTTAAATCTTATCTGCAATTTCCAGTATTGGCTGGCCGTTGTACTTCCATCTTCTTGAAACTCGATGACCTTAAAATATTGGAACGGCGCCTTCAGGGACGAAAAGATTCAATCGACGAGATCGCTCGAAGAATAGAATCAGCGAGTACGGAATTGAGTTACGCGGATCATTATAACTACGTCATTTCCGGCGGAACAATTGAGGAGAACGAGGAAGCTCTTCATGCCATCTATAAAAAAGAAACAGAAATATGCGCATTACCGGAGGAAAAGCTAGAGGCATTCCGTTAGTCTCGATCCAGGATAAAACGCTACGTCCGGCCACAGATTGCCTTCGAGAAGCTCTTTTTTCCTCCCTCTCATCATGGATATATGGCAAGGTATTCCTCGACCTTTTTTCCGGCACAGGATCCTATGGTCTAGAAGCCTTAAGCCGTGGCGCTCAATCCGGTGTGTTCGTTGAAAAAAGCAGCCGTATCGTCGACATACTTCGCTTGAATATACAAGCCGTCGCTAAAAGCCTGCGAAAACAACCGGCTCCATGTAAAATTATTCATCATGATATCTGGCATTTAAACCTATTGGCGGAATGGAAATTCGACATCATTTTTCTCGATCCGCCCTTTAATCTCTCCCGTGTCAAAGCGCAGGAATTATTGAATCATGCGTCCTCTTTTCTCAAAGACGATCGCAATAGTAAAATCTGTTTCGAGCTTCCAGCGGATATCGAAGCACCTAGCCATGATCTGCGATGGGTAAAACGCATAGGAAAAACAACGGGCCAAAGCCCAACCATAGTCCTCTATGAAGCGAGGTAGGTCTCCCGTTTAAGCCTATCTGGAATTTTTTTAAATTTCTTCGAACTTGGAAAATTTGCTATCGCGATGAGAATTACACCTGTTACGTTGTTTTGCGATTCCGGATACTCATTTAGGAAAAATCAAACTGAATTGCCGAAACTAAACTACCTAGAGTGTGTCGTCAAAAAAAGGATTGACAAAGGGAAAAAGAGGGAGAAGAAAGATGGAATGGAAAAAAGGACGCATAGGAGGCATGACCTATCAGATGAATTATGGAATAAGATGGAAAGGCTACTGCCTGGGAGGGAAGGAACAATTGGGCGACATGGCAAAGATAATCGACTATTTATAAATGCGGTATTTTGGATACTGAGGACTGGAGCACCCTGGAGAGACCTTCCGCCGGACTTTGGAGATTGGAAAAACACCCATCGCCGATTCAGCCGATGGAGGGATCGCGGTGTATGGAAAAAATTGGTCGACAATCTATGTGGCGAGCCAGACTTGGAATGGGTAATGTTGGATTCAACACACATCAAAGTTCACCCGCATGGCACCGGAGCGAAAGGAGGCAGCCAGGCAATGGCTCGCACAAAAGGGGGCTCCATACGAAATTACATGTGGTCGTAGATAAGGTTGGTCATCCGCTTAAAGTCATTGCAATAGAAGGCACAGAGCCGGATTGCAAGCGGGCACTGGAGTTGGTTGCATTCCTGGATGCCACTTGTGTTCTCGCTGACAAAGCCTATGATGCCGACGAAATCATCTTTTCTCACGCGGCATTGTTCCTATCATTTCGCCGAAGATCAACAAAAAATCTCAACGCCCTTATGATAAAAATATCTACAAAAAGCGTCACATCATTGAAAATTTTTTCCTTAAAATGAAAGAATGGCGTTCCATTTTCACTCGATATTTTAAAAATATTCACTCCTCTGTTTCTGTATTTCACGTCCATTCCATTTCTCTTTTGGTTGCTTGATTTTGACGACGCTCTCTAGTGTAAAAATATCTCCAAAATACCATTACGTTTACTTATACCCACCCAATGATTTCACTCCATCCTTGACTTCATCACGCATTGTCTAGTCCGTTGTCCGGATCTTATTGACCAATGATGACTGCGTACTATCTTCTCACAGGCGTCCCTCTTTACCTGTTTCTTCTCATCGGCCCTGTCAGCGGAGTGGCGATTATTGTGGCCTTAATGCCCCAAAAGACCATTGAAGAGCGTATACAAACCATCACTAAAGCGTGTTGGATCGCCTATGGTACCATGATGTTCTTCGCCATAACGGGAAGCTTTTTTTTAGGTACCGTGCTGTGCGTCAGCCGAGAAGCATTTCAGATCGGTGGCGGGCTTTACCTCCTGATATTATCCATCGACATGCTAGGACTCAAATCATCCCCAAATAGGAAAGAAAATGACAGAAAATTAACCGCACATTCAGATATTAATAGTACCCTTTACATCACACCGATAGCCATACCTCTCATAACAGGGCCAGGGGTCATAGCGGCTATTTTGACCTTCCGTTCCCAAATCGAAGGTTTTTTTGACGGGATATTCTTTCTTCTCTCACTCTCGATGACCATGATGGCCGTTTTCATCTGTTTTTACCTGCTCATCAAAACCTCCAAGCTTCTCACGCCGAAAATATTACACCTCATAGAACGCCTCGCCGGCTTACTTACGGCTTGCTTAGCCCTAGATATCGTCATTGGCGGCATGAAAATTTATTTCTCAAATCTTTGAGGAGTTCTTCAGTCACAAAGGATAAACATTGTCCAAATTTACCTCACGAAAATCCAAAAATTCAAGGAACCGCCTATTGGGTTATTTTCGCAACTTGCTCTTTAGGGGGTGCCGTCAAATAAAAGGTGGACAAAGGAAAAAAGCGAGGAAGAAAGAAGAAATGGAAAAAGGATACATAGGAGATTTGTTTCTGCATTCCACATCCGCTCACTCTCTCTTTTTGTTGCTTGATTTTGATGACACCCTCTAGGGTAATTGGGTACGACTTTGTATGGCGTCTGCAATCGGATTGGCGGGTTCACCGCCTTTGAGCCCTTCGGGCTCTGGCCCGCTATGCGGGCCGCGGTGAAGAAAAATGAAAGCTCCCGCTTTGCATTTTTATTCACCGCAAAGGCGGGGAACCCTACACTTCCGAGCGGA
>JAIRRP010000037.1 GCA_031255915.1 Puniceicoccales bacterium
TCATTTCTTTAAAGTGGGACATTAAAATTTATGCGTACCCGTGATGTCGAATATATGCAGCGCTTTCTCCAGGATTATTTTGATGACCCAGGCCCTGGGCAGAACTTTAAGCCGAGGAGTTTTTTTCGTCAGTTCTTGATTCCGGATCCGGTCGTCGCTTCGGCGGGGAAAAAATTTCTTTTCCTACTGTTCCTCTTTTCCGTAACGCGTCTTGTCTTTTTCTGTGCTCAGCACAACTACTTCGCTTCGTTGGGTTTAGGTGAGGTGGTAAGTAACTTTTTGTGGGGTATTCGCTTCGATATTTCTGTGATTTGCTGGATTCATTTGCCGTTATGGATTTTCTGGGCCTCGCCTTTTTCTCTAAAAATGCGGCCCATTGGGCAGCGAATAACGGATATGCTATTCTGGTTTACGAGCTCCATGGCCCTATTGCCTAACATCGCCGATGCGAAATATTTCTCATTTACATTTCAGCGGATGACATCGGATATCTTTCGGCAACTAAAAACACTCGCAGGAGAGGATGGCGGAAGCTATGGGGCGATACTTAGAGATTCCTATGGGTTAGTGCTTTTATGGATATTTTTGAGTTTCTATTGTTTTATCTTTTTGAGACGTTTACGCCGGGAGCAGGATATGGAATGGGCCCATTTTCAAAGAATGAAGTGGTTCGCAAAACCGTATATTCGCTGCCTAAGTTTTCTCTTTTGGATGAGTTTATTGATCATCGGTTGCCGTGGAGGATTAGGAGGAAGGGTATTGAACCCGACCTGTGTCGTGCGTTTATCACACCAGCCCTCAGGAGGTGTATTGATTGGGAATTCCGCCTTCAGTATCATTAAATCTTTTGGGAAAAGTCCCCTTAGTATCTTTCATTTTTTCGATGATATGGAGGAATTAGACGATATTTACAGCCCTTTTCATGGAGGAAATCAACAGGAGCAGCCGTACTTTGGTCATTATAAAGGCAAAAATGTCCTGGTCATTGTATTGGAGAGTTTTTCGGCGGAGCATGTAGGGTTTTTAGATAAAGAGTTTAAAATAGAGAAAAGTAGTTTCACTCCATTTTTAGATGAACTTTCGAAGCATTCTTTATGTTTCGATGGTTTTGCCAATGGCTCTGTTTCTATTGAAGCATTGCCTTCTATTTTTTCTTCTATCCCTTCCTTACAAGAGAAACCCTATATCCGTAGTTCTCGTGGAATTTCGAATCATATCGATGGTCTTTCCTCATTACTGGCCCAACAGGGCTACACGGATTCTTTCTTTTATGGGGGAAAGAAATATTCCTGTGACTTTGATTGCTATTGGCGTAAAGTCGGACTGGAGCGCTATTTTTGTGAAAAGGATTTTCCAGAGATAACGAAAAAAATTTACTCTGGATGGGGAGTCCATGACCTTCCTTTTCTAGATTATGTGGCCGATGTATTGAATCAACAATCGGAACCTTTTATTTCGGGCATTTTTACACTCTCCTCTCATCACCCATTCATCATGCCGAAGGGATTTGAAAATATGTTTCCGGAGGGGAAGCATCCGATACAAGGACTCGTAGCTTATACGGATTATGCCTTGAAATGTTTTTTTGAGAAAATTTCCCAGATGCCGTGGTATAAAAATACGCTCTTCGTACTTGTCGCTGACCATACATCGGGTGTTGTGGAGCCTTATTATCAGGGGCCCATAGGTGCTTTTTCGATTCTCATTCTCTTTTTCGATCCCGAGAATCGCCTGCCACAGGAATATTCATGGAAATTGGCCCAGCAGATCGATATCATGCCTACGCTCCTACATCTTTTGGGATATTTAGGGCCTTATGTGGCTTTTGGGAAGAATCTCATGGAGGAAGGAACATCAAGATTTGCGGTAAATTTTAGGAACAATATCTATCAGTTAATAGGAGATACCTATTGTCTTCAATTCGACGGGGATAAGACGATTGGCTTTTTCGATAGAAAAAAGGACCCTACGGCGAAAGAAAATCTTTTTCAGGAGCCCGCCTATAAACTTTTTAGGAAACAATATGAGATGTTTCTGAAGGCATTTTTGCAGCAGTATAGCCAAACTTTGTCCCAAAATGCACTAACGGTGGAGACTTGGTATAAAAACAAAGTTCCTAAAAGTTGAGATTTGCAATTCGAAAAGGTTTTGGTAACCTTGACCCTTGGGGTTTAACTTAAAATAAAATGGGAAATAAAGAAACAGTGTCACTTTTAAATAAAAAGAGAGGGTTTTCCCTCATCGAAATTTTGATCGCATTGGCGATATTGGCCGCTGTTTCGGGAATCGTCATCAGTAATTTGGATAAGATTTTCGGGAGCAGCCAAGAAAAAGTCGCAGAGCTCTTTGTTAGGGAAACGGTACGAACGCCGTTAATGTCCTACCGCATGAATATGGGTGGATATCCCACAACAGATCAAGGACTCAAAGCCTTGATAAAGGCACCGGAAGGTAGTGGCCGTCGCTGGAAAGGGCCTTATATTGATGAGCTTCCTTTGGATCCCTGGGGACGTCCCTATGAATATCGCTGTCCCGGAGAACATAATCGGGAGAAATATGACATTTGGTCGATGGGCGCTAAGGGAAATGGTGGTGAAGACTCTATTGGAAATTGGTAATGCTTCCATCAAGAACGATATGTCGATCGAATTCACACGGCGCTTTCTCTGTAATAGAGATAGTTGTCGTATTGGCTATCTTTTCGGCGATGGTGGGAGTATTTGTGGTTGGGTTTAGCTCCTTAAAAGATGGGTTTTCACGTGAATTAGAACTTAAGGACGAAGTCCAGCAAACTATCCGTCGAGCCCGTTGGTGGTCGGGAAAATTGCGGACACGTGTTTTTCTTTGGTATCCTAAGGACCATTCCTATCTTGGGATTACGGACGATGAGGGAAAAGAGCTTCAAAAAATAGACCTTACCAATGGGATTCCGTTTCAGTTTTTAAATTCTGAAGAGAACCGGGAGCTGGCGTCCCTCTGTGTCGATCCCAGTGGGGTTATAACGCCATTTCGACTTACTTATAGGACGGGGAATCGTGAATTTCAGACCTATAAAGCGGATATTTTCAGTGGGCAATTGGCGCAGATGAAGTAAACTATGTGTGATATTTTGACGCCCAATGGCTTTGGGGCAACTGTGAGGGTTTTTAGTGGACACCGTCTTCATTTTCCCGGCGGGTTTACCGCCTTTGAGCCCTTCGGGCTCTGGCCCGCTACGCGGGCCGCGGTAAGGAAAAATGAAAGCTCCCGCTTTGCATTTTTCTCTTACCGCAAAGGCGGTAAACGAACTCCCTAGATATCTAGAATAAGTTTCTTGAATTTTACTCACAGCCGTCCCATAACAGCCAGGCCATTCGTAGTCAATTATCGTCGTGTGAAGCCGATGGTCTACCTCGCCTCTCTTGACAGGAGCGATTTACGGGAAGTTCTGTCAATTCTCGACACGTAATGCCTGGGCAGGGGAAATTCTCAAAGCTTTCCATGCCGGAAAAAGTCCGGCAAAGAGGCTGATGCCGTTTGTGAAGAAAAGAATGAAGAGAATATCGCTGCCCTTGTAATGAACGGGCAAATGCGTGTAATACTTGAACGAGTCGAACCAATGGAAACTTAAGGCCGATAGGAGCGTATCTCTTATGGTTAAAATCCCTTGGCCGATGGCGAATCCGTTGATGGTTCCCAGAATCCCGATGATGAGCCCTTGGATGCAGAAACAGGCAGCAATTTCGTAGGAAGTAGCACCGAGTGCCTGCAGGAGCCCGATCTCCCTCGTTTTTTTTATGACATTAAAAGTAAGTGCGCATGAGACGGAGAACGCCGCGATGAGCAGAATAAAGAGGAGTACGAAAAACATCATGGTCTTTTCGAGTCGAAGAGCGGAGAATAATTCCTGATGATTTTCGATCCAACTCGATGCATGATAAGGTTGGGTAAGGAATGAATTGAGGTGTCCAGCATAGGAAATCGCATCTACCTTGGGTTGGAGGTAGAGACTGTAGCCATGAATACCATCTCCAAGTCCGTAAAGTTCCTGCATGAGTTTTAGGGGACAGAGAATGGATAGCGGTGATCCCGTATTTTCGGGATCTTTTAGAATCCCGGCTATGCTTACCTCTCTCGGAAGTAAGACCGTACCTTCTTTGAGTTCTTCCAGTGCGAGGGGGGAATAGAGTTCCACCGTGCTGTCAAGTAAAAGACCTAATTGGTCAGCGAGATGTGAAAAAATGAAAATGGAATCCTCATTGAGGTTTTCAAAGTTGCCGGACAGGAGATGCTGTTTTATGGAAGAGCTTGCGATTTCGCATCGTTCCCAGTCAATCCCCTGAATCATGGGAAAAATTGGCCGATCGCCGGACATCAGCATGACGATGCCGTTGGCATAGGGTGTGAAGGATTTGATTTCAGGCTGTGACGCTAGAAATTGTGAAAATTTCTCCGATGAGGGTAAAATGGAACCATCTCCAATTTGGATGTCTCCTTGAAACTCGATGATTTTTTTTTCAATTTCAAGTTGAAATCCATTCATGACGCTCATGACGACGAAGAGTACGGCGACACCAAGTGTAACGCCGCCTGTGGCGGTCAATAGGAAAAAAGAAATGCGGCATTGGGTTGGGAAGAGCTGCTTAATGGCGAAATAAGAATACCAACTCATGAGGGAATATCCTTTAGTTGAGCATATCCATAAATGTGAATATGCCAATCATCGGCTTGGGCGAGCACATTTTTTTTATCGAGAATAAGCGTTTTCCCGGCCTCTAACACGGCGTATTCGACGCCGTTTTGATACATATATTCCAGGGTTTTTATGCCAAAAACAGGGACATCAAATCGAAAATCTTGGTTGAGTTTAGAGGTTTTAACAAAAAGTTTAGGGTGTACATGAAATCGACCGGCATATTGTAACATGGCATCCGTCCCATCAAAGCCCTCCACGCACAGAACGGTTCCGTTATGCAGGACGATTCCTTGGCCTATGTCTAATTTTGCAATTTCTCGAGTTATATGTATACCCTGTTCCAGAACATGGGAGGGTAATTTCCAGGCGGATCGTGTCATCGACCCCTCCTCGGCGAGGTCTTCATCCATAAAGCTTCTGGCATCAAGGACTTGGATGCCCATGGCTTCGATTTCTTCCGAAATGGCACCGAAGATCGTAGCGGCATTTTTTTGTCGCAGCTTTCGCAATAACCAGAATGCTTTGAGATCAGGGTGAAGGCCATTGAATAATTTTTGAGGCTGAATCTGCCCGGCTGTAATGGCGTGGGAGACCTGAGTTTTTTTAAGCGTTTTAAGTATTTTACCGATGTGGCCGATGTGTATTTGAGTGCGACTTTGAAACGGAAAAGAGGTGAAGAAGTTCTCATCGATCATCTCGTCGAGCGCCAGGAGGTGAATATCGATGCCAAGTGCCTTCATCCGTTGAGCGCAGAGCTGGGGATAGTGACCATTTCCCGCGAGTAGGGCGATGCTCTTGGGGAACGGAGAATCTTGTCTCTGCAGATGAAGAGAGGAACGATAGTTATCATTTGGAGTTTTGGCGATTTTCAAGATCATAGCTGATGCGCGTATGTATTGTGCCGAGGAGTATCGAAGAGAAGGCTTTCTGCAGCTTTTTTAAGTCCTGTAATGTTAATGGACACTCATCGAATTGGTGTTCATCGACACGGTCTTGAATGATATGCGAAACGAGTTCTTCGATGTTTTGCAATGATTGTGGTTTTTTGAGCACTCTACTGACCGCTTCCAGAGCGTCGCTGAGGCAGATGACGGCCGCTTCCTTTGTCTGCGGTTTTGGGCCGTCATAGCGGAAGGTAGCTTCGTCGAGAGGATGGGCATCGGTTTCCTGTCGTGATCTCGCTTTTTCATGAAAAAATCGAACGAAAGAATCACCGTGATGTTGCTGAATGATGTCTAAAATTTGTTGAGGAAGCTTTGCATTTTTACCGAGAATCACGCCTGTTCGGACGTGATTTTTAATGATCATCGCACTGAGTTCGGGTTTTTTACTTTCATGAAAGTTTTCTTCTGAGTGTTGGTTTTCGATAAAATATTCAGGCTTTTCTATCTTCCCTATGTCATGATAAAGCGCTGCTGTTTTACAGAGAATAGGGTTAGCTCCGATGACTACCGCCGCTTGTTCAGCAATGTTAGATACCACGAGGCTATGATGATAAGTACCGGAGGAGAGAATTTGTAACTGTTGCATCAGGGGATGATTGTAATCGTAGAGTTCGAAAAGTGTGATATCGCTACAATAGTGAAAAACGCGTTCGAAAAATGATAGACAACCCAATGCGATTGAACTGGACAGAATTCCTGATGCTATAGAGGCCAGTACCTCTGGCCAAGGCATGTTGGACATGGTTTCCGTAGATGATTTGAATAAAACTAGTCCTGCGGCTGAGAAAAATCCTGAAAGAATCCCGGCCTGAAAAACATGAGATCGTAGATAAGGTGAATGACAGGCCAAAGTTGCGACAAGAGAAGCGAGGAAACAGGTCAGGAGAAATGGAATTCCCTGATCCATCATGAGCGTATAAAACACAGAAATTAAAGCGGAACAGCAGATCCCTCCTGGGATTTTTAAAAAGATGGTGGATAAAATGGCTCCAATGGAGAATGGGATGAGGCATAGGAAAACATGAGTTATTATCGCATTCTCTTTCCAGAGTGAAATTTCTGTCAATTGGAGTAGGGTACGGAGCAGCGAGAGATTGAGAATTATGATCGTGAAGAAAAAGAGGACATCTTTTTTCGATTTTCGGAATGTGATAGAGGCAAAAGATATGACGATCCAGCTAAGTGCTATGATAATAAACGTCTTGACGTAATCTTGGATCAATGGCTTGTTGGTCCACAATTTATCTCGTTCATCCATATGCAGAGCTTTATAATAAGCGGAAAGTTTTTCATAGTCCTCATTCGAGAGAATGGCTCCAGCAGAGACGAGCGTCATCCTCTTGTCGACAAACTTTCTAACTTTGGGAAGGGTGGCCAGTAATTGTTGAAATTTTTCCTCACTGGCCGTGACGTCAAAGATAAGATTAGGCCGCACCCCGAGTTTCATGATGTGAAACAGTGCCTGAGTGAGGGCATGTTCCATGTCCATAAAAAGTAAGTGGATGCGTAGAAAACGCAGTGCATTCTCCATGGAGCGTATATTCGTATACTCGGGTTGTCCTTTCACCTCGATCCTCAGGAGATGGGAAGACTCCCTGTCGAGAATGTTCTGCTCGTTTTCCGAAAAAACCCCATCGATGGCAATTTCCTGTAAAATATTAAGCGATTCTTGGAATACGCGAGAGCGCTCTGTATGGCTCAAAGTCTCGAGGATGATGGTGATATCCTTCCAATCAACTTTGAGTTGATGATGACGGTTAAAAGTCCCTAAGGAATGCTGTAGCTCGGGAAAATTCATCTTCTCACTGGAAACTTCATGCGGGAAAGTTTCGAGAAAAGTATTGAGCCTCCAAAGGTCCTGACTAAAGGCCTCAAAAGGCGTAAGGTCGACTTTATAGACCGGTGCCAGTTGACTGCGTTTTTCCGTGATGAGGCGTTTTGTCTCGGCTGTGCTGATATAGGAAAAGGGTATTTGAGCGACGATTTGTGAGGGGATGATTTGGCCAGGGAAAAATCGAAGGCTTAGGGGTACGCGTTTCCAAAAACAGATCGCGGTAATGAAAAAAGAGATTACACCGACGGCCAGCGCCGCTTTCAGATATTTTTGGAAAAATGTCCACCGTTGGGCATAAAAAGGGTAGTCGTTGCGATAGCGATGGAAGGGTTTTCTAGTGCCAGTAAGTGAAGTTTTAGATTTTTTGCCAAAAGAAAACATGAGCACATGGAGAAAGGAAGAAAAAAGTATCCTTTGGAAAGCTTTCTTCTTTTGTCCGTACGGAACCTTCCCGGTTTTTTTATTTAAATTACTTTTGGGCACCGTCTCCTTTTGACTGGCGGGTTCGCCGCCTTTGCGGCAAGGAAAAATGAAAGCTCCCGCTTTGCATTTTTCCTTTGCCGCGGCCCGCGTAGCGGGCAGGAGCCCAAAGGGCTCAAAGGCGGCGAACATTGGCGGTTTGCTACACGAATTCTTAAATCGAAGAATTTCTGAAAAAGCAATAGGTCCATCGCGCAAAAATATTCGAGGAGTGATGGTGCGCGAGGAGTAAAGGATTGCCGCGATAGGGTAATCAGAACCGCTTCTCAATATCCTGAAATGGGATTTCGTAATAAATGGGTTGTCCTTCCGCTGTCATGAGGGGTTGTTGGCATGAAAATAACGCGGTTACCGTTTTTTCAATTTGAGGCAAATCGGATTCAGAGAGCGAGGTATAAGGGTAATATTTACATAGAGTATATTCGTAAATTTTAGGATGATGCGTATCTTCCAAACTCCAGAGACACTGCATATATAGGGTTGCTTTATCAGCATCTAGCCACGATGGGATAGCCGTTATTATGCATTGTTTTTGAGAATCGATATGACATTTCCAACCGTATTCTTGTAGAAAACGAACACAGCGATCGGTTACGTCCTTGTCGCCCGTTGTCGGTAGAGTGATGGAAATGAGTAATTCCTGGACAGACTCGAGATATTCTTCTTTTCGCAATAGTGTTTCATAGAGGATGCGTTCTTGGGCCGCGCGATAGTGCAGGACGATGAGGCCGGTGGAGGATTCAAAGAGAGCGTAAGTGGATCGAAGCGTCCCGATAAATTTCCAATGGAGCGGTACGTTTTCTTTTTCCCCCTCGACGGAGGAATCATGAGGACATTTTAATTCCGATTGTCGGGCATAGGTGGTCGTTACCTGGAACGGAATTTGAGGTTCTCTCAGTTCTAAAACCTGGCGCGAAAGGGAATCATGGGCATCGCATTGATAATGGGATGAGGGAAAGTAGGAAATATTTGACAGAGTGGTTGGATGACAAGGGGCGATAACGCTTTTTTCTGCTGAATTGTGAGATGGGTTGTGGCGTAACCCGTCGAAGGATTTTGTAGGGAAAAAGTTATTTCCATTGACGAATGGATGTTTGGGTAACGCTCGTTCCAGCATAATTTTGAGAATCTGGCGTAAAGGGCGTTCGTTACGGAAGCGTATCTCCTTCTTTTGGGGATGTACGTTGATGTCGATGAGCGATGGGTCTATGGTGATATTCAGAAAAGCGACGAGATTGCGACCTATGGGGAGCTGTTCGTGGTAAGCTTCCGACAGGATGGATTGTAGGAAGCGATTCGTGATCCAGCGCTTGTTGACAAAAGTCCAGATAGTTTTGTGATGAAAATGACTGTTGCCCGGTTTGAGTAGAGCTCCTTGGATGCTTATATCTCCCTCTTTATCACTTACATCGAAGAGTTCCTCGGCGAATCCCGATTCGAAGAGATCGGCGCAGCGTTGTGTCCAGGATACCTGGGCAGGAGAAATAAAGAGCCTTCGCTGGCCATCGAATACTTCAAAATGTACCTGTTGCTGCACCAGAGCGATTGCCAGTAAGGTCTGTTGAATATGCCAGGATTCCGTCGTTTCGCTTTTGAGAAAACGCCTTCGGGCCGGCATGTTGGAAAAGAGATCGGTAACGGTGATGCGGGTGCCCTTGGTTTGACTGCAAGCTTTGGCGTGAAGACATGTCCCGTTATGGTAGAGAATTTCTATACCATGAGGATCTTCATGGTTTTTTGTCTGAAGGAGCACTTTAGACACGCTTGCAATCGAGGGAAGCGCTTCTCCTCGAAACCCAAAACTTTGGATCTGCTGTAGGTCTTGGATATGAGATAATTTACTCGTGGCATGGCGCTGAAAGGCAAGTTGAGCATCCTCAGCCCCCATACCTGTCCCGTTATCTTCGACAGAGATGACCGTTTTTCCTCCTTTTTGATAGTGGACAATGATATGGTCAGCTTCTGCGTCGAGGCTGTTTTCGACGAGTTCTTTGACGATGGCAGTGGGACGCTCAACGACTTCACCGGCTGCAATTTGATTCGCGATATGGGAGGACAGGACATGAATTTTGTTCATAAAGGCCTAGAGCTGGAGGGAGTCTCAGCCTAGAAATTTTCACGGAAGTAAAAGCTCTATTTTTTGGTTTTAGTCGGTTTGAAATGGGTATGCGAGATGGGTATGTGTTCTGGATTTTTCTGAATCTTCGGTGTGTTCGGTTTGCCGCCTTTGCGGTAAGGGAAAAATGCAAAGCGGGAGCTTTCATTTTTCCTTACCGCAGCCCGCGTAGCGGGCCAGAGCCCGTTAGGGCTCAAAGGCGGCAAACCCGCCAGGAGGGCGTCGACGGTCTCACGTTATTTTCTACCTTCCACCGGCTGGAATAATGGGGATAGGCCGAGAAGAATATTGAGAAGATTGCGAAAAAGGGCGATTGAGCTGCTTAAGAGTTACGGGTTTCGAGTTTGCGGGTGAGAACGAATGGGATCTCTGCGAAACTGTTCGGAATTGTGGGGAGCGGGAGGAATCTGTTTGGGGATTGAAGGACGTGTAGCGGTGAGCGTATTTCCGAAGAGCAGGTGCGTCACTTGGCTGATTTTTCGAGGAAGTGGTAAGATGAGTTGTTTTTGAAATTTTACAGGGAGACGGTCTAAAAGATGTCGTATGGCTGCAATGTTGCGAAATTTCGCCACTGCCCTTGGGGCAAATGAGAAGTCCCGATAAAAACAATGTGGAAATTTTCCAATCCATAGCACTACATCCATTGGGAAAATAGTTTTATTTTTTTTGCTGGCAATGGAAGAAGTTGGCTACGAAGGGATCCCTTTGCGATTTTCGTTATAGAAAAAGGTCATGATGAAACCGGCAAAGGTGACGATGGGTAGAACACCGAGAGCGATGCGAAAGTTGTGGGCGGTAGCAGTGGGGAGGTTGTTACCCATGTCTATTCTCGTAAGACAATCGATGAGCCAGCCTACAAGTGGCTGCATGAGACCTCCTATGAGTGTCACGATCATATTGACGATTGCGATGGCGCTACCGCTCATGGAAGGAGGATTGGTTTCCAAAGAGGCCGTGAAGCAAATGACCTGAGGAGACCCGAGAAAACCAATGAGCAGTAGGGCAATTCGAGTGGCATTTAAGGATAGAGGACAGTAGAGGAATAGGCATAGAAGGAGGCCACAGGCAAGGGAACTCAGTTGGAGAAATATTTTCTTTTTTTTGATTCGATCCGATAGCCATCCGAAGAATGGCGAGCCCAGGAGCCAGCCGATATATAGCGTAGCCACAGTCCGACCGGCCGATGAATGGGACAGATTTGCGACGGTTTGTAGGTAGGCATTTCCCCAAAGGTCTCCGAAGACGGTAGGCGTGGCGTAAAGTGAGCCGGCGATGCAACCGATGATCCATGTCTGTGGATTGCGTAGCACTTGAAATAATCCTGTAAGAAAGCGATGCTGAGTGCATTCTCGACCGTAGGTTTCGCGTCGATTTATTTCCCATGCGGGAGAGTGTGGTACAGCGATGTATAGAATAACTGTTGAGAGAGCACCTAGGATGCTCGCCCATAACCAACATGGAATCCATCCGATCCGTTCGACGAGCTGCGGAATGTGTCGTATGGTCAAGATGGCTCCCAGAAATCCCATAGCAGTGGTCAGGCCGGAGATAAGGGAAAGCCTCTCTTGGCGAAACCATACGGCGGCGAGGTACATGACGCCGATGAAACCGAAGCCAGAACCGAGGCCCATGAAAAATCTCCCAATTGCGAAGACCCATAGCGATTGCGGTGATAATAGGACGCAGGCGCAGCCGAATGTAACGCACAAACAGGCCGGTATGAGGATTTTTCTTCCACCAAAGCGATCGAAAAGAATGCCGGCGATCACCTGGACGAACGAGTAGATAGCATAGTAAATGCCGGAAGCGAACCCAAAAAGTCCAGCGGTTACGCCATAGCTGTGTTGCATGTCCTTGAACATGCTTCCTGGAGCGACGCGAACAAAGAATTCGTAAAAATAGAAGATAACAGCCGCCATCCACACGAGCCACGCAATATCTTGACGCTGCAGTTTATGAAACCTTTTCATAAGGGTTACATTTTATTGGAATACCGTATTGTATCGTTCGCCATAATTCGACTAGAGAGTGCCGTCAAAATCAGGAAGCCAAAAGAGAGATAGAGCGGATGTGGAATGCAGAAACAAGTCTCCTATGCGTCCTCTTTTCCATTTCATCTTTCTTCCCTCTCTTTTCCCCTTTGTTAATCTTTTTTGACGACACCCTCTAGAAATCATTGAATTTTCGTGCGAAGATCCGTTTCATGATCTTTATCACAGCGGATTTCATAAGAAGTTTCTTGGATAATGGAGCGCTGAAGGAGCTCGAAGGCGTACTGTACTTCTTGTTCTTTGAGCGTGCGTTCATCGGAATAGAAGTCGATGGCCAGTGCGATATTCTTTTTTCCCTGGGGAAGTTCTTTCCCTTCGTAAATATCAAAAACCATCACGTCTTCGACGTCAAAATCTCCTCCAGCAGCATTTTTTGCCAATTGTTTGATGCGAAGGCGTACCTCTTCCGCTGTGTTCTGCCGGTCGACGACCAAGGCGATATCTCGAGAAGCTTTGGGATATAAACTGAAGGTCTGAAAATGTGGTTCATCCGGCTGAGTATCAAAGTGTTGCGGGAGGAAGCAAATTTCCACTGCGGCTATGGGATAGGGGAGTTCCCAGGAACGGCACCATACAAGGTCGAGAATGCCAATATGAATGCGGTATTTATCCTTAAAAATATCTCCCAAATGCCATCGATGTTGTTCTTGCCACATGGCGGATAAATCGGTTCCCTCTTGAAAAGAGGGCTCGCTGGATATATGGGCCATCTTGGCTATAGCCATAGCGGTGGCTTTGATTCCTGTCCATGGAGGTGTTTTGAAAGGGTCCCAGTGGCGCTGTTGAGAGCCCAGAGGATAGATACATGCAGTAGCATATGCCTCCCATAATTTATTTTCATAAGGGATAAAAATATGTCCATTCTCGAAGAGATTTGAGAGGTCATTTTTATTCTGTAAATTATAACGCAGTGTGTCCAATAGTCCCGGAATGAGGCTAGGTCGCAAATGGCTTTGGTTCTCCACGATGGGATTGTTGAGTTTGAGAAGCTGCGACGCGGTTCCTAGAAGGGAAGTTATTTCCTGATCCGTACGAAGGGAATAATGATAACATTCCATCGCTCCGCGGTGGCAGAGATAGTACGCAACCTCGCGGAAATAGGTCGCGACCGATGTGTCCTGGCGATGGTGGACGCAGCAGGAAGGAGAGGATATGGAAATGTTTTCATTACCGTAAATTCTGAGAAATTCTTCCACGAGATCGACGGGACGAGAGACATCAGAACGGTAACTGGGAACGGTCACTTTCCATGGCGTTTGAGAAGCATCGATCCTGTATCCAAGAGAGGTCAGATGTTCAGCCATCGTCGTCGGAGATAGGGGACATCCACAGCGTTGGGCCATCCAGGAAGGGTCGAGGGTAATGGTCCGATGATTGCGCGGTACCTGGCCACAGATTTGCGGAGGACAGACTAGCTCCCCGCCGCAAATTTCTAAAATCATCTGGGCAGCGCATTGACCGGCATCAAATGTTGTAACGGGATCGACATCACGCTCAAAGCGATAAGAGCTGTCACTTTGCAGTCTGAGTACACGGGTGCTGCATCGGATGCTATCGGGATGAAAGTAGGCGCTTTCGAGGAGAATATGATGGGTATCCTGCTGGATAGCAGAAGATTTTCCCCCCATAATGCCCGCTATGGACAGAACTTTTTGCTCATCGGCAACGACCAGTATGGACTCCGTAAGCGACGATGGTGTTCCGTCTAGCGTTTGAACCGATTCTTTATCTTTCGCCTGACGGATGTAAATGGTATCACCGTAGACTTTATCTGCGTCAAATGCGTGTAACGGTTGTCCATAGTCGAAGAGTACCCAATTCGTGATGTCGACGACATTGTTGATCGGATTGAGGCCGATGGCTCGGATATCTCTCTGGAGCCATTTGGGACTTTCGGCCACATGGAGGCCGTGGATATTGAAGAGGCAGTAGTAGGGCGCATACTCGGATTGAATGATGGCTTTGGGTATTCGGTTTGCCGCCTTTGCGGCTGGCAAAAATGCAAAGCGGGAGCTTTCATTTTTGCTAGCCGCGGCCCGCATAGCGGGCAAGAGCCCTTCAGGGCTCAAAGGCGGCAAACCCGCCGGGAGAAATGGAGACGCCACTGGAATAAAGTCCGTACATGGGGATGGCATCGATGCCGAGTCAGGATAAATAAACGAGGGCGTTGGTTCTAAAGGCTGCCTTTTGAAAAAAGCATCCAATTCCCTGGCTATGCCTCGATGGCTTAGGAGATCGCCGCGATTGGACGTCGTTTCAAGCTCAAACGTAACGTCTTCTACGGGATAAAGAGACTGAAAAGGTGTTCCGATAACCGGTCGATCTTTTAGGATAAGAAGTCCTTCATGGTCCTCGGAAATGCCTAGTTCGTGGGCGCTACACATCATGCCTTCCGAAAGGATGCCGCGAAGTTTTGCGGCTTTGATCTTCTCACCATTCGGCAGGATAGTTCCTGGCAGAGCGACAGGGACACGATCTCCGAGTTGGAAATTTTTTGCACCACAGACAATCTGTTGTGGAGCTCCTCCATCGACTTTAACCTTACACACCCGCAATTTATCTGCATCGGGATGTGCAGCTATGTCGATGATTTCGCCTACGACGAGGGTTGATGGGAAACCCGCTCCGCGGATGGTCATTGCTCTTACTTCCAGCCCAAGTCTCGGAAAGATTTCCGCCAACGCTGCCGCGTCGACAGGAATCTCCACGTAGCGTTTTAACCACTTCAAATCAATTTTCATGACACCCCAAGGTAAATTAAAACCAATTCTGGATAGATTTTATGCCGAGCGCAAGCGCTCATGGTGACGGAGGCACCAAAATCCGATGGATGAGAGCGAAATCATGATGGCTGCAATGGTGACGACGCAGTGCAAAGACTGAGTCCATTCCAAGAGCGCATAGCCGATGAATGGCGATAGAAAGCTGCGCAATCCGAATTCGGATGCGCTGACACTGGCGTAGTCGCAACGGGTCTCTTCCGGTGCGATCTTGGTGACCCAGAGGCTCCAGGCGATGACGCCGCCGCCGTAGGCAATCCCGATAAAGCAAGCACCGATTAATATCCAAAAAGGAGATGAAGGGATGAAATAGAATAAAATTCCTAAGAGAAGTGTGGTATTGATCCATAACTTCATGCGGACGAGCGATACGCGATCGAAGATATGTCCCCATATCTTTGAGCTCAAGATACGAAATAACGAAGGCACGACGCATGTGAGGAGCATGGCCCAATGGTTCGAGAAGCAGAGTCCATAACGGTCACTGACGACATATTCGACGCGAAGGGGAATTGTCATTTGATTGGCAATGCCTTCAAGGGCCCAGATGATGATGATGGCACTGAAGAGCTTATCTTTCCACAGTAGGCTGAAATTGGTCAGCGCATGGTGGCCGAGATTTGTCAAAATTTTTCTCGATGGAATTTTTAGAAAACTTATGGCACTGCCGAGCGCCGAAAGTGCAATGATAAAGAGAATCCATCGGTAAGCTTCCAGGTGCCTATCGAGCCATTTTCCCGCCAATAGAGAGAATAGGACGCTTGTTGTGGCGAGAAAAAACATAGAGCATCCCAATTTTGCTCCTCGTTCAGAAGGGGCATAATTATGCCCATAGACATCGATCATGATGGAGATTTGTTGTTTATAAATAAACCGTGCCGCGACGATGAGGGCGAGGTAGGTGCCAGAGTGGTGCGTCATCGCAGCGGCGAGGAAGCAACCCGCGACGATGAAAAAATAAAAGGAAGCAGCTTGCATGCTGGTCCAAGAAGTGTGCGCCATCCATTTCATGACGATGGGAGCGCAGAGTAGTCCTGCGAAACCGGAGGAAGACAGGAGGGACTTTTCCAGGGCATTCATGTGGAAGACGCGTATGGCGATTAGGAGAACATAGGTTTTGACTCCAGTTTCTAAAATGCCTTGAAATATCTGCCGCAGCGTGTCGTATCGAAAAGTGAGGCGCGAACGTTCTGACAGCGGAAGTTCAACATGGGTGCGGTTTTTTTGCATAGGAACGGGATAAATTAATGGCCTTTAGGGTCGTTGCTGCGGCAGGAGTTGGCAAAAACAGTCCAAATGGCGGATACCATCGAAGTCGGTATCGTCACGGATCCATTGCCAATCATCATATCCCAGCTGT
>JAIRRP010000070.1 GCA_031255915.1 Puniceicoccales bacterium
TTATTAGCGGAAGCCGGTTATCCCAACGGTAAAGGATTTCCTGAAGTAGAAGTTCTCTACAATACATCAGATGTGCATCGGCCTGTTTTTGAGGCTTTGCAAGCCATGTGGAAGCAGAATCTTAATATCCATGTCAATCTCCTTAATCAGGAATGGAAGGTCTACCTTATGCTAGAAAAGCAAGGTAATTTTTCTTTAGCGCGGCAGGCTTGGGTCGGGGATTATAATGATCCTTCATCGCTCATGGATATATTTCAAAGCGATGATCCTAATAACCACTCTCGTTGGTGCTCATTGAAATATGATTATCTTTTATTCCAGGCCAAGAGTGCTGTGAATGAAGAAAAAAGAGTAAAATTGCTCCAGGAAGCAGAGCGTATCTTTGTACAGGACATGCCGGCGATTCCTGTTTTTTGGGGAACGTCTTTACACCTTGTTTCTCCACATGTCAAGGGATGGTTTCCAAATGTTATGAATATCCATCCATGGAAATGCGTTTCGAAGTCCCAGGACGGAGTTAAATAATACTTTTTTTTTGCAAGACCGTTTGGCCATTTCCTGATTTTTTTTGAGATGGAATCGGGATATGGCCTGTGATTGTTCTCGACTTAAAATCGAAATATGATGAAAATTAGTAATTCCTGTCGACTGGTTTTACGTTTTATTAAAAAAAAGTTGCTTTTTAGGGCCATATCTTTCCATCGGTGGCTTTTTAAAATCATGGGGATTCGTAAATGGCCAGGTGTGTGGTTAGTGTCATTGTTGGCTGTAGTGGCTGCGTGTGGTCCTGTAAAGCGTTCGTCATTGAATGTGCTTCGGGTTGGGAACGGTGCTGAGCCAGCATCTCTGGATACGCAAGTTGTTGACGGAAAAATTGAGGCAGACATTTTGTATGCCTTATTTGAAGGTTTAGTCATATCCGATCCGAAGACTTTGGAACTTCGCCCGGCGATGGCTGCCCATTGGGAAGTATCTGCAGATGGCCTGCGTTACACTTTCACCTTAAGGGAAGGTTTGCGTTGGTCCAATGGAGATTCCTTCACATCGGAAGATTTTGTATTTTCGGCGAAACGTATATTATCTCCCAAACTGGGAAGCCCTTGGACTCCTTTTTTCTTCACCTTACGCAATGCGGAGGCCTATTTTGAAGGTAAAATCAAAGATTTTCGAGAGGTCGGTATTCGTGCGGTTGATGCTTTGCACCTGGAGTTCACGTTGGAACGGCCAGTTCCTTATTTTCTCGAGCTATTGGTGCATTCCTGTTGGTACCCGGTGCATAAAAATACGATTGAGAAATTCGGAAAGATGGATGAGAGGGATACCCACTGGATAAGACCTGGCAATATGGTCTGCAATGGTCCTTTTGTACTCAAGAGTTGGGAAAATGGGCACTATATTTCCGTAAAAAAGAATCCTTATTACTGGGATAAAGCTTCTGTCGCTCTTGATGAGATCAGGTTCTACCCAGTAGCTGATACGGCTACGGAAGAAAGAATGTATGCTTCTGGTGAGCTAGATATCACCTATCGTACCCATGTGAGCAAGATCGAGCATTATAAAAAGACGGGGGAACTTCGTCTGCATCCTCATCTCGGCTGTATGTGGGTTGCGGCGAATTGCGAAAAGCCACCTTTTGACGATCCAAGGCTCAGAAAAGCTTTGGCTTTGGTGATCAATCGTAAGGAAATTGGAAAAGTCCGTGGTTTTGGAGAGGGGTTGGAGTCATATGGTGTAATACCTCCTGGAATGAGTCATTATGAGCAATTGCCGCGACCTTTTGAGGAAGATGTTGAGGAGGGTAGAAGATTATTGGCGGAAGTTGGTTATCCTGGTGGTAAGGGTTTCCCGAAAATGGAGGTCCTGTATTATCTTTCCGATGAAAATAAGGCCATATTTGAAGCTTTACAGGCCATGTGGGAGCGGAATCTCGGCATTCATTTCAATCTCGTAGGGCAGGAATGGAAAGTTTACCTTGCGTCGCTGAATCGTGGCGATTTTGCTATCGCGCGCCATCGTTGGTATGGCGATTACAATGATCCAACGACGATGTTAAATATATTTAGAAGCGACGATCCTTGTAATTATGCTCGGTGGCATTCAGCTGCCTATGATGAGTTTTTGGCACGTGCGCAAGATACTCAGGACGAGCGAGAAAGAATTCGGTTGCTGCAAGGAGCAGAACGTATTTTTCTTCAAGAGCTGCCAGGTATTCCTGTTTATTGGGAAGCTTCTTCACACCTCGTTGCTCTCAATGTTGAGGGATGGTTCGCGAATACTTTGGATTTACATCCGTGGAAATATGTTTCCAAGTCCCAAAGCGGAAAAAAGTAATCGAATTGCGATAGTCTTGGGCCTGCTCGCTTTTTTATGAAGGTGAGCAGGTGTTGCATAGGGAAATGAGCTTGTATTTCGCCTTTTTTTTCATACCTTCAGGTTCGTGGGTTTGAGATGGGAAGAAGTGCTGGATATCCTCAAGGATATATTTCCTGTGGATGGTGATTTGAAGGAAGAGCCTCCGGTGGCGTTGGTTCACGGAATGGTGGATTTTACATTTAAGAAGATGGATGGAGATGCTTTTATTTTTCTGGGATACATGGCATTGCCGGAGCAGTCGGGAATAAATTTATGGCTGCAAAAAGCATTACACTTAAATTTTGCCTACATAGCAGACCATGAAGAATCACTTTCGTGGGATAGGGAGAAGCAGAAGTTATGCATTGCACTGCGTCTTTCCCTTTCCGGAGAAACGGAAGATACATTTTATAAACATATGGAATCTTTCATTTCACAGCTTGAATTTTGGAGTAAAATGGCGTCCTCTGTGCAACTGATGGGTTCGATGAATGCACTTTTTAGTCATTTCTGATGGATGTAAGGGGTCGTTGATCGCAAAGGGATAGGAAATGGTATGGGATACGTAAAATTTTATGAACCTAAGTTTTTAGTTCTAACGGTATTAGTGGGGATATGTTTGTCTGGATCTCCAGTCGTTATGGCAGAGGATGCAGAGGTAGGGGATATTCAGGCTCTAAAGGTTCATAGAATTCCTTGGCCTAAAGGTAACTACCATCATTTCTCCAAGAACCAAGATTTGGCGGAGTTGTTGCGTGATTTTTGCACCATGCAGGGTATAAGTGTCATTGTTAATCCAGCGATTAAGGAAACGGTCAATGGGCGATTTAGTGATATTGCGCCGGAGCAATTTTGGAACGATATCGTAAGTGCCTATAATCTTGTTTGGTTTTTTGATGGCAATATCCTTTATGTCTATGAAAATAATCAGATCCAGACGCAGGTCTGGTCG
This sequence comes from Puniceicoccales bacterium, assembly GCA_031255915.1. Lineage (GTDB taxonomy): Bacteria > Verrucomicrobiota > Verrucomicrobiia > Opitutales > JAIRLG01 > JAIRLG01. The sequence goes on from JAIRRP010000070.1 coordinate 3,305, forward strand.
ATGACGAGCGATGAGATGAATACCATTTGTCGTGTCGTTGATGAATTAGGTGTAGCGAGCTCGCATTTCTCCATGAGGCGCTTGGAGCGAGCCGGTATTCTCGTGGTAAGTGGTCCTCCTCGACTCATCGCTGTCGTGGGTGAATTATCGCAAAAAATCGTTATTGAGCGTATCGATGAAGTGACGGATATAAGAATTTTTCCCCTTAAACACGCCTATGCGTACGATATGTCGATCACTTCCAAAGATGGAAATATCGTTATTCCAGGTATAGCAACGATGCTTCAGCAGCTTTTGGTTACAAAGCAAAATCAAGAAAGTTCTGCCGGATCCTCTGTTTTTAATTTGAATAGTGCAGACAAGACAAGGGCACAACCGCAGAAAAGTCTTACCGAAAATAGAGCAGTGCAAGGGGATGATAAAGTAATCGCGAGTGCTTCGGAAGGTAAAACACAAAATATTTACGTCGATGAGGATACATTGATCAGTTTTGATGCGCGGTTGAATGCTGTAATCGTCAAGGGTAAAAAACAAAATATGCCTTTTTTCGAGAGGATTATTCAGGAGCTAGATGTCGCCAGTAAAGTCATCCGAATCGATGTAGCTATTGTGGATATCAGTAAAAAAGCCGCCATGGACTTTGGAATGGAGCTCATATCGATGGCCAATGGTTCAAAGACGAGGACCTTTAACTTCTCCCCTAAGGGAGAATTTCAAGAAGCGAACAGTCTTAAATCCAATGTAAGACTCCCACTTAACGGTGTCCTTAAGGGATTTAATGTCGAGAGTTATCTACAGGCTTTAGAAGAAAGTGGAAATGCCCAAACCCTTGCAAGGCCGTCAATACTGACGATCGATAATATTGGTGCAACGATCGACCGCTCAAATACTTATTATGTGAAGGTAGCTGGTACTAAGACGGAAGGATTGTATGATGTGACGGCATCCACTAAATTGCGGGTTGTTCCTCATATCATCCCTGGCGAATTTAATGTCCATGGCGAAGCCAAGATCAAATTGTTCGTAGAGGTGGCGGATGGATCGGTGAGCCAAAAGACGGATGTTAATTCCGGTACGCCGACGACGGACAATAACGTGATCAACACGCAAGCTGTCCTACATGAGGGGCAAAGTTTGGTGATAGGGGGTTATTTTCATGAAACCCATAATACAGCTGAAGCGGGCATTCCTATTCTCAAAAATATTCCATTCTTAATGTGGCTTTTCAAGTATGAGGAAAATAAGAAGGAGATTCGTGAACGTATTTATGTCATTACACCGAGGATTGTAGATATCGATGGCGATCCGGATGCCGATACACGGCGTTTTTTCCAAAAGGGTAATTTACGCGGCGAGGCGACGTTGGCACCAGATGCATTTGCATTGACAGCGGAAGAGGCATTGAAGGAAAAGGAATGGCTTTTGGCACCTAAAAAAGAGAAAAAAATCAGTGGGCCGTCTTTGAAAAGGCAGAGTCACAGACGTTGCGGACGGCATTAACCGTGGATCGATTTGCCGTCAATGGCATTTGAGTGTGGCGGTTTTTCTCGATTAGGCCGTGCATATAGGCCTGAGAAAGGAGTAGGTTGGAATATTTGTATGGACCTTTCTTCCAGGTAAGAACAAAGTTGTTGTAAGTCCTGAAAACTACAGATCCGTTGTGCCCTGTATAGGAATTGGCCATGGGCATCGATACCTAAGGCGACGAAGTTGAGAAATGCTTTTAAAGCATGAATGGCCGGTACTTCGGGGAGTTGTTGGCGTAATGCTTCCCAAAGGAGCATAATGTAATGCAAGACATGGCCAAAGGTGACTGCTGAGTGAATCCTAGTGGAACTTTCCTTCTGGGCCATTTCTCGAAATATCCAGGGATAGCGTATGGCTGCTCGTCCGATCATGACGCCGGAACAGGAACTCATGGTTTGAATTTTGCGAGCTTGTTCAGCGTTCTGAATATCTCCATTCGCGAATACAGGGCATGTGGTTTGCGATACGGCTTGAGCGGTATAGGAATGTTCCACCGGTACGGAGTAGCGCCCTTGGACAGTTCTGGCATGCAGAAAGAGCATATCGACATGATGGCGATTGATGAGTTCCAATGTTTTGGAAAACAAATGATCATCATGGAAACCGATTCTTATTTTTACACTTAAGGTGCGGGTAGTCGTTTCGCGAGCGGCGGCTAATATGGGTTCCAGATGATGGATATCTCTAAGGAGTGCACCACCGACATCTTTGCGGTAGATTTTTGGCATGGGGCAGGCGAAGTTCAAATTGATGCCATCAAAAGCGTATTGATCTTCCAGTTGGTGAATCGTTCGTACAATGGAGGAAATATCATTCCCAAGGAGTTGTATATGGAGCTTATACGTACTTTGTTGAGATTCTTTGAGAAGAATTTGGAGGTCATGATCAATGGTCGATGTAGGATGTACGCGCAAAAATTCGCTCACGACGACATCTGGAAGAGTATTTAACTGACGAAGGATGCGAATGAAAAACGATTTCGTCAGACCTCTCATGGGAGCTATGGCAGAGAAAAGGTAATCTTGCATGTCAGCCTGTCTAACTTTGGGATAACATCGGCCTGAGATTCGGAATTTCAGCTAATTCTCAAGGCCCGATGTACGGAAAGCAATTACTTCGGCCTTCGGGAAGAAGTAAGCAGAATGTGGTACAATTTCAGAATGCTAGGATTTTTCTCCCGTCGAAAGATGTGGATTTTGAACAACTACTTCATCGATGATGCCGTAAGCCTTGGCCTCGTCAGCTGTCATGAAAAAGTTTCGATCGGAATCTTTCTTGATCTTCTCAATATCTTGTCCCGTAGAAGTAGAGAGAATCTCATTAACACTCTCCCGGCAGCGTCCAATCTCTTTGGCGACGATGGAGATGTCAGAGGCCTGCCCACCGGCTTCACCATAGGGTTGATGAATCATCATACGGCTGTGGAGAAGTGCATAGCGCTTCCCCTTTGTTCCCGCTGCTAAAAGAATGGCCGCCATGCTGGCAGCTTGTCCGACGCAATAGGTCGCAATATCGCAGCTCATGAATTTCATAGTATCATAGATGGCCATCCCGTCCGTAATGCTACCGCCAGAAGAATTAATATAAATACTGATATCTTTATGGGCATCTTCCATTTGCAAAAAAAGCAGTTGTGCGACAATGGCGTTGGCGACGAAATCGTCAATGGCGCTTCCGATGAAGATAATGCGATCTTTGAGGAGTCGGCTGTAAATATCCCATGAACGCTCCTGACGTCCATCGCGCTCATAAACATAAGGTAAAGGTAAATAGCTCATAAGTTTTAAGATTTTGTCATCTCCGACGGAAGGCTGAGGACTGCATCGACATCATTTTGGTTTTCTATGTTCTTCTTAAGAAGAAAATCGAGCGTTTTCCCAAGGATAATACGCTGTTGCATATCCTGGATGCGTTGCC
>JAIRRP010000039.1 GCA_031255915.1 Puniceicoccales bacterium
CAATACCAATATTTTTATTTTCAGCATATGGATTTTCAGCGGCAGATTGAGGCTTACTGGTTGTCACATCCGTCTCCGTCACAGTAAGCAAGCCCCCATGATAGGGGTCTTGATGGAAGACATAGGCCGTTAATAATCTTATAAATGAAAGGAATACTTTGTCTCAGAGAGTGACACAGCTCAGGACGGGACAGTGATCGACATTAAATGGAGGGGGGCATTAGCTGTCTTAGTAGCCTTAGCGAGCAGCACTGCAGCAGGGTGCGATGAAGGGGATGGGCCGTCGTCAGGGGAGGCAGTTTGTTCCTGCCGAATGGCCGACGTAAGGATATTGACAGGTCTTACTCATTGCGAAGAATCTGAAGAGCTCCTAACGACTATGATAACGACATTAGTGACTCATCCGGCGCCATTATTTCAGGCGAAAGCCGTATATGAACAGCAAATAGAGGATTTTGATTTGGCAGACCTTGTGGGAAAACACTACATTATACTCTTTTTCTATCCCAAAGATTTTACATTTGTCTGTCCGACGGAATTGCATGCATTTCAGGATCATTTGGAAGAATTTAAACGGCGCGATACAGCGGTCGTTGCTTGTTCCACCGATTCAGAGTATGCCCATTTGGCATGGTTGCAGATGCCAAAAAAACAGGGTGGTATTCAAGGCGTAAAATATCCTATTGTGGCTGATATCAACAAAACCATTTCGGAGCGCTATGGAATATTGGCGGGCGAATGCATCGAGGACGAGGCGATGGGGAAAATTCATGTAGTAGGTGAACGTGTGGCACTCCGATGGCTATTTCTCATCGATAAACAGGGCATTGTCCAACATCAAGTCGTCAATAGTATGCCTCTCGGGCGCAGTACGAAGGAAGCATTACGTATGGTAGACGCCCTTCAGTTCTTTGAGCATCATGGCGAAATCTGCCCCGCTAATTGGTCACCTAGTCGCTAAGAATGCGATGGGGATAATATATGAGAATTGGCTATGGCGATGCCGCTCATCATGGAGCCGATGATTCCCGAATAACCATGATCGGTTCCACAAAGATAGAGATTTTCAAAGGGTAGTTTACCACTGCGGACCTTATGCGGTGTTCCGTAAATGGAGCCATTGATGTGCCCTGTGAAATGTTCGATCGTATGAGGCGTAAAGAAATCAAGGTCTAGTAGGTGTGGCGAAAAAGCTCTCGATGCCGGGTAAATGGATTGCATCAAGCTTTTGGCCTTTTCAAACATGGCTAAAGCCTGCTCTTTCTTGGCCCGTGAGTAGTGTTGAAAATTTTCTTTCAGTAGTGCCTTCCATTGATCTGTATTGGCCGTATGAGAAATTCTTAAAATCCCATCCGGTAGTTTTCGATCGAGTCCGTAATTGTAATTATTAGGTATACAAATAGTCCCTGAGCAAGTATCGAGTAAACCTTGGGGTTGTCGGTACTGTATCCGCTCTCGTTCTTCGAAAAATACGATGGTATCTTCCCAGCCCAAATCTCGCGGTTCCTCTTTGAGGACAGCAATGGCATCGCAAAACGACAATTTTCCAGGCTGTACCGAAACAGTATCCGCAGCATCACAGAGCTTCATCGTCTCAACATGGCCTATGGAGGAGATGATATGGTCTGCACTCATGTAAGAACCGTCGTGTAAAAAGACTCCATGAGCCTTTTGGTCGCGAATATCGATCTTGTCCACTGTGCAGCGCATACGCCGTTCACCACCAAGTTCCATAAATCGCCGCGTAAGTGTGGTGAGAATGCGGCGAATACCCTCAAAAGGTCGCGCGAGCCCCTCGAGAAAGATCGAGCGAAAAAGTATGACGAATGTGCACCAATCAATGTCCTCTTCTTGGGAACCTCCATAGAAAAATATCGGCATTAGGAGCATATCTTCTAACCTCGGGCACTGAAGTCGTTCTTCAAGAATACGACGTGCGGAGAGGAAGGACGGCTTATCGGTAGGCGAATTATCGTTACGAATATGTTCGACAAGGTTTCGAAAAGCGTCGATACGCTGAGGAAAGTGCTCCGCAACTTGCTGTTCAAGAAATGAAAAGTCATTGGTGAAACATAGCGATTCCCCATGGATGAGGATGCGCGAGACATTCTGTTCGTAGAGATCAAAAAGTTCTCGCGTGATGCGAAGTTGTCGAAAAAGCCTATTGAGAGGTGACTGTTTAATCCCTTGCCGAACGAAGTTCGTAATGGCATGAAGCCCAACGTCGAATTTGCGTCCCAATCGATTGTAAAAGCTGTTCAGACCTCCTACGACATGATGCTTTTCCAGTATGAGCACGCGCTTACCATATTGCGCCAGCCGAATACCCGCCGCAAGGCCCGACATACCAGCACCAATGATGATAGAGCTGTATTTGTTTTCCATGAACTGTGGAAAAGATGAGGCGAACCTATGGAAATTAGAAGGAAAGGGCAATACGAAAGATAGGAAATATTCCCAAATTTTGTGACAAATCTTTTAAAGATGATGCCCGAGCGATCTTTAGATCATGGGAAAATGATAGGAAAGTTCCGCGAAGAAGGATATCCGTAGGGAATATTAGAGTGTGTCGTCAAAAAAGATTGACAAAAGGGAAAAGAGAAGGAGAAAGATGGAATGGAAAAGAGGACGCATAGGAGACTTGTTTCTGCATTCCACATTCACTCACTCTCTCTTTTTGCTCCCTGATTTTGACGGCACTCTCTAGGTTCCGGAAGGTTTCTAGGGCGTCTCTGGTCGATGGGGCGGGTTTGCCGCC
>JAIRRP010000079.1 GCA_031255915.1 Puniceicoccales bacterium
CTCTCTTTTTGTTGCCTGATTTTGATGATATCCTCTAGGTTCCGGAAGGTTTCTAGGGCGTTTCCGGTCGATGGGGCGGGTTTGCCGCCGTTGAGCCCTTCGGGCTCTTGCCCGCTGCGCGGGCCGCGGTAAGAAAAAATGAAAGCTCCCGCTTTGCATTTTTTACTTACCGCAAAGGCGGCAAACCGAGAGCTCCCGAGCTCGGGAGTTTTGTCGTTGTCCTAGACCTAGAGAGTGTCGTCAAAAAAGGCCGACAAAGAGAAAAGAGAGGAAAGAAAAATGGAATAGAAAAGAGGACGCATAGGAGACTTATTGCTGCATTCCACATCCGCTCTATCTCTCTTTTTGCTGCCTGATTTTGACGGCATTCTCTAGAGAGCATATTCCTTCGTGAATATGCCAATGTTGCCAATTTTTTTCGCAGAGTTCTTTGGGAAATTGTGTTCCACAAGCAAATATCTGGCATTCATGAGGAATTGCATTCCATAAACGTTCTCGGCGTAAAGGATCTAATTCGCTTCCAACATCATCCAAAAGGATCAGAGGAGTTTCCTTTTTGATGGATTTTATGAGTTCCATTTGGGCGAAATTCATGGCCAGAACGATATTTTCTTGCTGGCCTTCCGAAGCGAAAAGACGAACGGCATTGCCTTGGAGCTGCAATAGGTACTCATCTCGATGAATACCATGTTGCGTCGTTTGCCATAACTTATCTTTTTCACGGGACTGTAACCAGAAATCTTCGGAAGCTAAAAGGGCACTTTCTGTATCATACTCGTACTGTAAATTTGGCTGTTCTATATCTTTCTGGCTTATTTTTTTATACCAAGATATAAAATACTCATTGAAAATGGAGGACCATTTTTGGCGTTTTTCCGCTATCGCCACAGCTTCTTTGGCCAAAATGGATTCGAAGCTCGATAATATATGGAACTGGGATTGTTTCAGTGCGGCATTGCGATGTTTCAGTGAAATGTAGTAATTTTTCAATGAGCGGAGATAACTTGTGTCCAACTGGCTTAAGAGGATATCAAAAAATTGTCGACGATCCTTTGGGCCTCCATGAATCCACATCTTATTGCGATTCGAAAAGACGATAACGGGATACAGTCCGATCCAGTCAGTCGATCGGCTGATGTATTCTTCATTGCACCAAAGTTGTTTCCCTTCAGGTCGAAATTTCATCCTTAGCCGGAAGGTTTCTTCGGTATCGTGCTGGCCTTCGAAGTACAACTGTGCTCTATCTTTCCCCTGTTGAATGAGTAATGGCAATGCATGGCCGCGGAAGGAACGCAAGGCCGTCAATAGGCCCATAGATTCCAAAATATTGCTCTTTCCCTGCCCATTGGAACCTGAAAAAAAGACGCATCGACTATCAAAAACTAATTCGGCAAAGGCGATATTTCGGTAATATTCCAGTCGCAAGATTTTGAGCTTCATTCGTTCGACGGTAGAACTAATCGCTGACCTATGCGTACCTGGTCAGGTCGAGATAATTGGTCTTTGTTGGCATCAAAAATAGCTGGCCACCGACTAGCATCACCGAAAACCTTCTGGCTGATAATCGATAGTGTATCTCCTTCTTGGACAACATATGTCTTCACATGAGTTAAGGGGTAATTTCCTAAAAGGCCGGTTTCTTCCTTGGATTCATGTTTCGCATTTTGGCCGTGGGAACTTTTTTCAAGCTGCTTCTCAAGCTCGAGCATCCGTAGCTTGAGTTGAGAATTCTCTTTCCGTAATCCTTGGAGCAGGACTGGAAAGTTATTGGCGTATTTAGTACATAGAGAGCGATTATGGCATTGCTTCATGAACAATTTCTGTGCAGAATTAATCCACTGAGGAACCCATTCGCGCTCTTTAGCATTTTCAGCGGCGCACATTAAGAATTGGCGAAAATGATAGATGGCAAAGATGGGGTCCTCTAGAGTTTCCCAATAAATTTTACCGCAAAAGAGGTGTGATTTTGGTGTAGCATCATGTTGATGAATGATTTCCAAAAACTTCTCTAAAGCGTCTTTTTCACGACCTTCTCGGAGCAACTGTTGGCCTCGTTTATAAGTGGGATCTACTTCCTCTGTCCAGTCTTCTGGAACCTTCTGGCAGGCCGACAGGAAATATAATGGAATGATTGTCAGAGAAACCAGGAGTGTTTTATGCCACGGATATCTATGATCTAATACTTTCATAGAAAATAGCTTTCATGAAATGACCAGAAAATATAGGAGCAATTTTTAGCGGCGAAACAATCCGCATTTTCTGATTATTCTTTTTCCTATGGAAAAGGAGCCAATAGGGTAGATTACTTTTTATCCCATATGGAGCATATGGCGATAATGATCCAAAAGTTCACCTTTCTCCTCCTCGTTATGGAGAAGCGATATTAGTGAATCCCAAAGCGCCTCGGTTGTGGGGTCATCATCTTGTTCGCGTTTCTCACGAAAAAAATGGCCCAATTCTTTAATCTTCTGGCGAAATTGCAGAGGATTGAGTATCCGACGATCTTCCACAGATGGTTTGAGAAGTTGTAGCAAAATATCATCGAGATTTTGCATTTCGATGACCTTGGAAAGGCGATTTTCAATGAGGCCTTCACTGGGATCAAAGCCGCCATTTTGGGGGAGATGCATGGATGGCTTTTCTCGCTTTGTCTGCGTCACGTTCGTCAGACCAAAGTCCATCTCGAGTTCGTCTTCAATGGGATTTTTAGGCATTTTAAGAAAAGATGAAAATTTATGAGATTTCTAGAGGAAATATTATTCCGTATGAGCTTGAAGGTCATTTTGCAGTGTTTGGAGAAATTGTATGCCGAGTTCCAGTGTGCTGATGTCGAAGCGCTCGCGTGAAATTTTGATGGCAAATCCAAAAAGATGTTCCTCCTGTAGTACGGCATGAGGCGTAAAAGCTCTCGACGTAAAGGGATGGCACATGGCAAGTGCCGCCAACATGCGTTCTTGCGAAATAAAGTCGTGATGTCGGAGCAGCATGATGAAAATGGAATCTTTGTCGTCGATAAAAAGTTCGCCAAATCCCTCGATGGTGAGGTGGAGAACACCTTGAGAGTTTAGCTCTAGGTTAGAACATCCTATGCGATCTCCAAAGACTTTTATGGTGGACTGTACTGAATCGAGCATAATGGCTTTCAAAAAAGATTATGGTTGGTGTTGCACATATCATTCGAGCATTTCCATGGATTCTTCTTCCTCCAAGATTTTAATATCAAGTTGCGATTGCACAGACTCAACCAGTTGAACCCGTATCTGTGGATCGCTAAAATATTTCATGGGAAGTTTCCGGATAGCATCCAATGCGTGGTGTAAAAAATAAATTTCTTGATAAATCTGAGACGTATCGATGGAAAAGAGATCACAGAGATGTTGGATTTGTGCCTCTGGAATGGCATTACTATGAGTGGATTTGAGAAATTCTTTAGTGGCAGCCAGTTGTTCCTCAAGTTTGAAAGGTTCTTCTACGTCAGGTCGGAAGCTTTTTCGGATCAATTGCTCCAGACTTCCCATATCATCGTGAATCTGTCCCGTAATTTCCATTTGAAAAAGCCCGTCGCGAACGGCAAGAAGCTCCTCTATAGACCTCGAAGGATTCACTGATTGGATATCTTCTCCCAACAATTCGATCATCATGGCGATGTAGTCTTTAAAGTTCTTTTTTTTACCTTCCCCATTTTTGAGGAAATTTTCCAGGACATCATAGGGATTTCTCATCTTAAGTGCCTCTTCACGGTAGGCCGTAGCAAGAGCAACTGCTTCAGCATTGTTGCCTTTCTGGGCCTTGAGAAGTTCGGCTGCTTTAGGAATAATATTATATCCGTCCTTGATTTCCTGTGAATGAGCCTTGCGTAATTTGTCGATGGCACTTCCAATTTCTTTTTGAAAAAGCGAGGAAGCTAACATGCTTGCCTTGAGGGATTTTTGGCGCTCAGAGAGTTCACTTCGCCTTTGGATAGCTGCTGGATCTGTCCGGTTATTTAATTTTAAGAGAGATTTTTCAAGTTGTTGATATTCTTGTCCTTGGGATTCATATTCTAATGTCTCGGCCTCAAGGGCATAGTGCAGCACATTATCCTGCTCAGTAACTTCGCCAAATTCTTTGGATACGCGTTGCAGGATAAGCGTCGCGATGGGCTCTCCATTCAAAGTAGGATGTTGGGCATATTCTCCTAAACTGCCTTGATCCCGTGCCTGCTGCTGCATACGCTGCAATTGAGAGCCAAATGCTTTGTATTTAGTCGTGTCTTGAGTATCACCCAGACGCTGAGAAGCTCTACTGAGCAGTTTTTCCTTGTTTTTAATTTTATGATAGCTCTCAAATGTGCGCTGGGAGAGCGGTTTAGGGTGATGAATTTGTGCCGCCACGAAGTCCGTAAAACTCTTGGCGGTGGAAATAGGTGAAGAGGAATCCGTATGAACTGTAACAGAACTCCCTCGGTAGATTCCGGTCGCTCCTTTGCCTTCGGCATTGGAAACGGCTTGATTATCTACATGACCTAAAACGCGATCCACATCTCCTCCATGAGGAGAGGCTAAGGAAGAGACTCTCTTTGACAATAAAACTCTTACGGGAAAAAGAGATAATATCTTCTACTTGCTTTTTTCATATTTCTCGATATGATTCGGAAAGGGTTGGTTTGGATGTAGGATGGGGTACACGCTTAAAGTGTTATCGGGCCCTCACCAGGGCGTTGAAGTGGATATGGGAGGCTCTTTAGTGGTAGGTTCTTCTTCGGATTGTGGTCTTGTTTTGGCGGATAGCTTATTGCAGGCTCAACACTTTAGTTTTCAGCTTAAAGGAGAAGAAGTATGGGTTCATCCTATCGCTGGAAAGGTTTTCATAGACGGTTGCATCGTGAAAGAGGATATGTTGGCTAAAGTCTTCCAATTCATTACGGTGGGGACGACGCATTTTGTTTTCGGTCCATCAGAAGGACAATGGCCGGAAATCTCTCTTAAAGATGCTCCTTTATTGATGGAATCATCTGAGAATGCGAGGGAGGAGGTTCCAGAAGCTTCTGCAGAAACAGAATCTTCATTAGACCAGACAGAACAGAATAGTCGAAAAAAGATATTCATAGTAAGCATTTTGTTGACAGGGCTTTTTTTTATAGGTGCTGTTTTCATCATTTATCACCAAATTTCACCGTTAGCTGTTTTACAGAAAAAGATAACAGCTTCTTCTGCTGTGCAGATCGTCCGATCAGAATTGGAGCTTTTAGGTTGGAAGGATGAGATTTACATCAAGACATCACAAGATGGGAAGATTTCCATCAAAGGTTATGTGCCGACGAATGCAGATCTAGCCGCTTTGAAGGAGAAAATTCGCATAATCGATGGTGATATTCCGATGAAGGTCTATAGTGTGGAAAAGATCCTTCAGCAGGGATCGGAAATCCTAACAATGGCGAAAATAAAGGTAAAGCTTAGGGAATTACAATTAGGGAGCTTTGTCGTCGAAGGATACGCTTTTAATCCGGAGCAATGGGATAAGATTAGGGCACGACTATTAGTCGAAGTCTCGGGTCTTAAGGATTTACAAGATCGTGTTTATACGCCAGTGAAAGTATTAACAACGGGTCGCATCGTCCTGACGAAGAGCAAATTGATTGGCTCCGTTGGTATTTTTCCGAAAGAAGATGTTATTGTTGTGAGTGGAACAATCGCTCAGAGCGAAAAAGATCGCTGGGAAGATGCACGCCTAGAAATGCTGAAGACATTCACGGAAGCGGTTCCTCTGCAATTTTTTGTGACGATGGCGATTGCCGAGAGTGGCATTGATGGTAATGGAACGCGCCATTATTTTGAGGATGAAATTTTAAGTATCGTCATGAAAAGCAATGGT
>JAIRRP010000083.1 GCA_031255915.1 Puniceicoccales bacterium
CCTAAGGTTGGCCCGATCACCTACCGAAAGCTCTGTTCACATTTCAGCAATGACCCGGCACTTATCTTTGAAGCGACACGCGAAGAACTGCAAAAAATTCCCGAATTATCCGAATCGACCCAAGACATCATTCTCCATCACTCTTGCTATTTCTCCCTCCCGGAGGACTGGGACAAAATACAACGGCAGGGTATTTCCTTTCTAACAGACGATGGTCGCAATACTTATCCACCGTTTCTTCGCGAAATCTACGACCCTCCCATAGGGCTTTATTGCAAAGGACATCTACCGCCCACCACTTCCTGCATCGCCATCATTGGCAGTCGACAGGCTACGCCCTATGGGCTCAAGACGGCCCACCAACTCGCTTATGAGCTAGCACAAAGAGGCTACACCATCGTCAGCGGAATGGCGCAAGGTATTGATGCCGCGGCCCATGAAGGTGCCCTAGACGCCCAGGGAAACACCATAGCGGTCTTCGGAACCGGTGTGGACGTCATCTATCCTCATCATCACCACAAACTCTATCAGAGAATCACCCAGGCGCCGGCCAGTTGTGTACTATCGGAATTCCCTTTGGGCTATCAAGCGGAGAGGCATCATTTCCCGATCCGAAACCGTATTATTTCTGGGTTGTGCCAAGCCGTCATTGTCGTCGAAACAACGCGCCATGGCGGTAGCATGATCACCGCCCGAATGGCCGCAGAGCAAGGACGACAGGTATTCGCCGTTCCCGGGCGTATGGATTATCCCACCAGCCAAGGATGCCTAGAGCTCATACGCGACGGTGCCACCCTCCTCACTAAAACGGAAGATATTTTCGAAGATCTCCCCTTCTTTCAGGAAAGGCATTCCCAAAAAGAAGCAGATGCGTTAAAAGAAGTAGATGCATCTATAAAATCCACGAAAACATATACCGAACCGCCCCTAGAGACAGCACTCGAAAAAGATCTCTATGGCTTCATTCACCATCATGATAAGCTCACTCTCGAGGACATCTTTAAAGGGCTCCAACATCAACCTCAGCAAATCATTTCCGTCCTACAGATGCTCGAACTACAACAGATTGTCTGCAAATCCCCTTCCGGGCATTACGAATGTTTTGCATAAACGACACCTTGCCATCTTGATCGACTTCGCCAATGCCTCCTGAAGACTTACTCAGGAAAAAATGGGCAACATCATCTCGAGCCGGAAGAATCCACATATTCAATTTATCGACAAATTAAAAAAACGAGCTGCACGCGATCAATATGGGGCGTACATCGTAGAAGGTCTACGAGAGCTCAAACGAGCTTACCAGACTCAGCATCTCCGTGAAATTTACTTCTGCCCTCATTATTTCTCTTCCCAAGAACACGGCGCTTTTCTACAGCAATTATCGACGAAATCTCCTGTTCCGCAGTATGAAGTTTCGGCCTATGCATTTGAAAAAATTTCCCTGCGCGAAGGAATGGATGGTTTCATCGGCATCGGTATACCTCTCAAAACTCTTAAAAGCGATTTACAGCAACTGGTTCTCTTCGAAACTCCCCTGATCCTAGTTGCCGAAAGCATTGAAAAACCCGGTAATCTAGGTGCCATTCTCCGAAGCGCCGACTCGGCTGGTGTAAATGCCGTGGTACTTTTAGACCCTCGCACGGATCTTTACAATCCTAACTGCATCCGCGCCTCCCAAGGAGCGATCTTTTCCATTCCTATCATCCTTTCCTATTACCAGGAATGGGAATACTATTGCCGAGAAAAGGAATGGCAATGGGTCGTCATGACGCCTCATGCAGAATCTCATTTCTGGTCCATAGATATGAAACGACCCACAGCGATTATCCTTGGTTCCGAAAAAGACGGCCTTCGGGAGAACTGGTTTCGGCATCCATCATCAAGAATGGTAAAAATCCCTCACCACGGGATTTCAGATTCACTCAATGTCTCCGTCGCCACAGCCATCGTGCTCTATGAAGCGGTCCGGCAGCGGACCTTATATCCTTCGGTTAATGCATTGTCAAAAAGTCTACTGGACATAAACTCTACTGACAGCACCATCCCTGAGCAGCACCGGCGATAACGCTACCCACCTTAGGACGGCTGCTGAAAGATGAGGGTCTTTATTTTTCGAATAGGCTCAAGACCGAGAAAAATTTTAAGGCCTACAATCATAAAATTCCTGCAGAAAGATACAGTATTTGACTTTTGAAGCAAATTCTCTTCTCCTTCTGATCAAGGAAAAAATGGTTCATGACGATATCCAAAAAGACTCAAAAATCCTCGATGTAGCCTTCGTAAATAAGGTTTCTCTCGAGGAAAAGTGTTGGTTTTTCTTCAAAGAGCATTCCAAATGCTTCACTTATATTCTTTGCCTCCTCTTGGCATTGGGCTGTATTATCGGGCTAGTGCTATGGTCAAAAGACCTCTATGGTCGGCATATCCAAAATCGCTTTATCGCCCTTCAGAGTCCGGAAGATAAGATATTATTTGCAGAGCATCATCTCTCTCATCCTCTGGCCGGTGTCTGCTTTTTAGAACTGGCTGACGTGGCTTATCAAGCCAAGGACTATCCATTGGCTGTAAAGCATTATACGCAGGCTCAAGTAGGATTAAAGCATAGTATTTTCGGTGGACGCGCCGCTCTTGGCAAGGCCATGAGTCTCCTGGCCTGTGGGGAACAAGAAGAGGGACGCATCGCGCTTCTCTCCACAGCGACCGATGTACAGCACCTTCGTTCCATAAGAGCAGAGGCATTTTATTTGGCCGCTACCCTAGCGATGGATCGCGGAAAACCGAACAAGACGAAACAAGCCCTCCAGTATATTGCCAGCGGAGATTATGGGGACATGTGGAAAGAACGAGCACAAGAGCTAGCCAAAAGCTATAACATAGAGCTTTAAATCGTTCACCTTTTATCGTGCAATCATCATTCTATGGGACACGCAGCTAAAGTTCTCTTCTCGGATACCTGTCATGATGCCAATATGCTCTATTGGTCCGGTATTTCCGTAACGGATCCGTTTCTCGCCATAGAGTACCAAAACCGTCGGATAGCCATCATTTCTACGTTAGAACGCGATCGCCTCAGGCAACATTCCCATTTCGATGACATATTTACCTGGGAAGATTATTTATCGCCAAAGGAAACCTCCCTGCCTATTTTTCAGAAGATCGGACGTGTTTTGTCACTGTTTCAAAAAAAAGAAAACATCGCACTTTGGCATATTCCCTCTCATTTCCCAAGTGCTGCACTCGTCGCCCTACAGCAGCAAAACCTTCTTTTCGAAATTCAAGAAAATCCATTTCTTCCCGAAAGAGTGATTAAGAAAGAACGCGAAATAGCGGAGTTACGTCAGGCGGCCAAAATCACCTCGGAAGCTATGGAATCAACGCGTCAGATTTTAGCCCAATGCCAAATCGCTTCCAATAATACTCTTTTGTTCGAGGGCCTGCCAGTGACTTCTGAATTTCTCCGTAGTCATATCGAGCTTTTCTGTTTCCAAAAGGGTGCTTTGGCTGAAAATACCATCGCGTCTTGCGGCCCGCAAAGCGCATTCCCTCATGAGGAGGGCTCTTGGATCATTCGTGCCCAAAGTTTCATCGTCATCGACATCTTCCCCAGGTTAAAATCCAGCGGTTATTTCGGAGACATGACGCGCACCTATATTAAGGGCACTCCCTCGCCTCAGCAAGAAAAGATCTACTCAAGTGTCCTGGAAGCCCATCGACAAAGCGTGCTCCGCGTATGTGCAGGTGCCTCCGCTGAAGAAATTCATGATCACAATGTCGCTTTTTTCGAAGAACAGGGATTCCCTACTCGCATTACACGTGATAGCTGTACAGGTTTTATTCACAGTACAGGACATGGCGTCGGCCTGGATATTCACGAAGAACCGAGGCTTTTTCACGGAGCTGGACGACTTTCTAAAGATATGGTCATTACCATTGAACCCGGACTTTATTATCCCGATGGAGGTGTGCGCATTGAAGACACGCTCCTTGTTCACGAAAAAGATGGCGAGAAACTCACCCAGGGAACTTATGACTGGATCCTTTAAAACACATGTTTAGTTTTTTTAGAAAAAAGAATCCTCCCTGCGCGCATAAAAAATCCACCGAAGAATTATTGTGCGCCATCCGCAAAGTCATCACCTACCGCAAAGACCTTCTTTCGGAAGAAAGTTTGCGGTATTTAAAGGAGTCTTATTCTATGCTCCAGGAACTTTTAAAGGGAGGCAATGCGAAAGAAACGGAAATTCTGACCCTATGTCAAGAGATCCGAGGGAAGCTTAAAAAATACGGCGGAGATATCTATCCTCAGGGATTTTTGGCAGAAAATGCCGAGGTTTTCCTCGTGGCTGCCATCGTCGCCATTAGCATTCGGACTTTTTTCTTCCAGCCATTTAAAATTCCGACGAATTCCATGTACCCTACCTATGCAGGTATGACCTTCGAAGTCTTTTCTGAAGAAAAACCAGCTCCCAAAAGCTGGCGTAAATTCCTCCGTTTTTTTTCGCTCGGAACAAAGAGCTACCGCATCCAATGTCCTCATAAGGGAGAAATTTTTCTCCCCCTCATGACGCGTGACGATCCACTTATCCCCTATGGAGGGTTTTTAAGCTACCGCGTCATCGATGGAAGAAAATGGTTAGGACTCTTACCCACCAAATTACGTTCCTATCGACTCTACATTCATGATACGCCTATCACCATTCAAGTCCCTCTTGAATTTTCTCTTGACGATGTCATCTTGCAGGCATTTTTTCCCGAAAAAACCTCATGGTCACAGGTGATTCAAGGGGACATACGCCGTCATATTCGATATAAAGGTCATCAAATTTGCTTCCAGACTTCCATCAAAAAGAAGCGAGATGAAATGTTACTTTCTTTTGACATTCTTACTGGAGATATGCTCTTCGTCAATCGCATGTGCTATCATTTCCGGAAGCCGAAGATCGGCGATCCATTTGTATTTCGCACGCGGAACATTCCAGGGCTCATGGGAAATGACAAGTATTACATCAAACGCATCGTTGGCCAGGGAGGAGATACACTAAAGGTTCAGGAACCAAGGCTTTTGCGCAATGGGGAAATGGTCGATCAATGCCTAGCTTTTCAGAAAAATAATACCCAGACTCCACCCTACCTAGGTTATACAGCCTCGGGATCTTTCATTGATGGCCGCACCACCTACGTTCCCAATGGCCATTTCTTCGCCATGGGCGATAATTCGCCCTACAGCGGGGACAGCCGTTACTGGGGAACCGTACCTCAAAAAGAAGTCATCGGGAAGGCCTGTTTCATCTTTTATCCGTTCACCTCTCGCTGGGGTATTGCCCAATGACCCGCTGGTGTGCCCATTGCGCCTATGAAGGAACCTCTTTTTATGGCTGGCAAAGTCAGGCCGGAGGAAATACTATCCAAGATTTTATCGAAGCGCGATTGGCGCAGCTATTTCATCATCCCATTCGGATCCATGGCAGCGGCCGTACCGATGCCGGTGTCCATGCGAGAGATCAAGTTTTTCACTTTGATGCTGGGTGGAATTATGGATCTGATGTGCTACTTAAGGCCTTAAGCTCTGGACTCCCATCCGGAATTCAAATCTGGAAGATTTATCCTGTAACAGATACTTTCCATGCGCGCTACTCCGTTGAGTGGAAGCGTTATATCTATTATATTCATGAAGGATTTCCATCGCCTTTTCAATCGCGCTATGTCTATGGTATTGGAACGCGCAAGCTTTCACTCGAGCTTCTGGAAAATTTTTGCTCATCTCTCATTGGGTTACACAATTTCACGACCTTCGGCGCTTCACACGAGAATCCACAGGAAAATCCTACTAAAAATTTACTGCGACTCGCATTTAACCGCAAAGGATCATCCGTTGAAATGACCATAGAGGCCAGCGGATATCTCTATAAAATGGCCCGTCGTATTGCCGGAACGGCGATCGAAATTGCCCTCAGGCGATTAATGGTAGAAGAAGTTTTACAGGCTTTTTTTCACCAAAAAAGAACGGAAAAAATTGTCACCGCTCCCGCTAAAGGCCTTTTCCTGGACTACGTTTCCTATGGCGAAAACACTTATCCAACAATAGATCATCCAGAATATCGTTAAATCTCATTCCTTTCCATAGAAAACCAGAAGCTGACTTTAGTCATCATCATCATCACTGGCATAAGCCTGCATATGAGCCTGCATACGAGCCACAAGGATATCCGAAAAACGTCCCACACCAGCGGCAAAAGGTATCACACGATTGCCGTCTAGAAAAGCGCCTACAGCTAAGTCAATATTAACAGCAGCATTCGATGACGCGAAATAGAGGTTCAACGCAACTTTAAGGGTTTCATCGGCGCGGTATATACACATCACGGCAAAACACCAAAGATATCCTCTAACCTCCGAAAGCTCTGAATTTTCCAGGACTATCGCTATTATCGGTCTCCTAAAATCTAAAGGTTTCTTAATTCCCCAAGGTAATGAACGGCACCTCAGCGTGGGCGAATCACTGCTTCCATCGTAATCATCCACAATAGTAACGCCTGTACCATAGCACTTTATAACACATTCATCCGTCTGAATGTTTTCTGGTAGAAATCTAAGATTTTGTTGAATCCCAACAGGCCTGTGTTGACCCCAAAAAGGAATCAGGTTAAATCTCTCGTAAAACCCTGCCATAGGGTAGCAGTTTATTATAAAACTATAATCTGGACATGCATCGATGCCCAAACGGGCGAGGTCATTTAGTATTTCTTTATACAAAGGACTGACCGATGACCAAGCACAAATTAAGGCCGATAGCGTATCTCCAACAGGATCTCCCGAGGCTGCAATACAATTTTCCATTCTTCTCGAATGGTTCAACAAGCCCTGCACTTCTTCTTGCTCAAAGAATACACTTGTTGATAGCCCAAATATTTTTGGAGCACACAAGAGATTCTCGCTAGGGCGGCAAAGATTAAGGGCGATCGCTCCAAGATTTCCGCAACATAACGGGAACAAACAACAAAAAAACAATAAGTATCTCATTTTAGAATATTATTAAATTATTTTCCTCTTGTTAAGAATTAAAATTCTTAAGCCAAAAGTCATTTCATTAAAGTAATTTGATGTAAAATTCATGATATACTCTCGAGCAG
>JAIRRP010000012.1 GCA_031255915.1 Puniceicoccales bacterium
CCACATCCGCTCTATCTTTCTTTTCGTTGCCTGATTTTGATGGCATCCTCTAGGTTCCGGAAGGTTTCTAGGGCGTCTCCGGTCGATGGGGCGGGTTTGCCGCCTTTGAGCCCTAACGGGCTCGCCCGCTACGCGGGCTGCGGTAAGGAAAAATGAAAGCTCCCGCTTTGCATTTTTCCCTTACCGCAAAGGCGGCAAACAGGACGGGAGCCAGTTTTTACCTAAAATGAAAAAGCTTTACTTCCCGCAGTGAAGCTTTTGTAATCTATGAAATCACTCATCAGAGTGGCTCCACAAATATCATGGGAAACCTTAAAAAGAAGCGTCGGTTAAAGATGAATAAACACAAGCGCAGCAAGCGCCTACGGGCAAATCGTCACAAGAAGCGCACATGGGGAGATTGATCCCTTTCGCCAGAAACGGCGCGATTTGAAAATATTTTGCGTCCGTTATCCTCTTTTATTACCCGCATTGCACGATAGGTTTTCTGGTTTCATCTTATCATATGAAAATTTCCATTGTCATTCCGGCTCGATTTGCCTCCACAAGACTTCCCCGGAAACTTTTATTGGACTTGGCGGGACACCCGGTACTTTACCATACCTGGAAGCGAGCTTCTTCCATTCATGGCATTGACGAGGTGCTCATCCTTGCCGATTACGAAGAGGTCGCCGATGTCGCCCAAAAGTTTGGCGCAACGGTTTGGATGACCGATCCCCAGTGCTCTTCGGGGACGGAGCGCATCGCTTCTGTGGCCGATCGCTTCGCCGGAGATTTCATCATCAATGTCCAGGGAGATGAACCCTTCATCGATACGCAGCTCCTGGCAGCCATCGCTAATGACGCTCGAAAAGGGAATGGCGACATCATCACGGCCGCCTATCGCATTTCCGAGCTTTCGGAGCTTGAGAACCCGAATCGCGTCAAGGTCGTTCTAGGTCACCAACGGGAGGCCCTCTATTTTTCGAGAAATCCTATTCCCTTCGTCCGCGATGTGGAAAAAAAATATTGGCTCCAATACAGCACCTTCTGGGGGCATATCGGCGTCTATGGCTACTCCAAAAGCTTCCTGCAGGACCTTCCTCATCTCCCTCCGGGCATTCTTTCGGAAACGGAAAAACTGGAACAACTCCAGTTTCTCGAAGCCGGCAAGCGCATCCATGTCCTGGAGGCCTCGAAACCCACCCTGGGAATTGATACGGCAGAGGATATGGAACGGGCAAGAAAATTGTTAAGCCCATCGTGAGGAAATATCGGGATATCCTGCATCTGAAGGATGCGAATTCAGGCTTTGTCTTTCGAATGCCTTTTACTTTGTCGTGCTTTTTTCACTTCATCCTGAATTCATCGATGACCAGGAGCTCTCTTCGGCATTGAAAAGCTTTGTGTGCCCTAAAGGATGTCGTCAAAACCGGACGGTAATCTTCTCCTCCTGTTCCACAATTTATCGGATAGGTCCTGTCCCCCCTGTGGCCTTTTCCCATCTCCTCTTTCTCTCTTTTTCCCTTTGTCCGTCTTTTATTTGAAGACGCTTTCCAGAAGTTTCGTCGGTCTCGGTGAGGGCCGGCTTTGTCCGGAAGAGGAAAAGGCCTCCGGCCTTTTCCCTTCCGGACGGCCCGCATAGCGGGCCCGATGCCAAAGGCATCGAAAGCCGGCACCCAAAAAACAGGACCCCCCAGCAAACGCCCCCGTTAATTTTGACGACGCCCTTTAGGGAAGCAAGGCTTGCGGAATATGGAGTGGGATGAAGCAGAGAAGGTACAAGGCAGATTTTCCCCGAAGCGAATTTCGGGATTTTTCAGCTCTTTCTTTTCTCCCGGTGTTCCCTTTGCCGGCTTTGGATTCCTTCGGAATCAGGCCCGCCATAGCGGGCCCACAGGGGAGCCATGATTCCATCATGGCTCCCCTGCAAAGCCGGCAAATACGAGATGGCCCGATAGTAGCCTTTTTTCAATGATGGCCGTTTCTCATGGCCCGGCGGCGGTTTTTCTCAATCCCTTCCAATTTTTCTTGCCTTGGTGGCCTAATTTCACGCTCTCGGGGAGGTATTCCATGATCACCTGTCGAGATATTTCCTACTCCATTGGCAAACGGACGCTCTGGGAAGATGCTACATTCACGATTCCTCAAAATGCCAAGGTCGGCGTGGTGGGCTATAACGGCTGCGGCAAGACGACCCTCTTCCGCCTGTTGCGGGGAGAACTGCACCTCGACTCCGGCAACATCGATAAGCCGAAACGCTTGCGCATTCAGAGTGTCCGACAGGAAATCGACAACCAGGAAGAAAAACTCCTCTCCTTCGTCCTGTCGGCTGATGCCGAATGGCAATCCCTCAACGCCGCTCTCAACGAAGAACAAGACGCCGAAAGGATCGCCGAAATCTGCGACCGCTTCCAGATGATCGACGGCTACACGGCCGAAAGCCGCGCTTCGGAAATCCTTCACGGTCTGGGCTTTTCCCAGGAGGATGTTTTTAAAACACTCTCCTGCTTTTCCGGCGGATGGCAGATGCGGGTCGCCCTGGCGGCAACACTCTTCGCACCATCGGATCTCCTACTTCTGGATGAACCGACCAATCATCTCGATCTGGAAACGACGCTCTGGCTCGAGGATTATCTCACCCAAGTGGATAAGACACTCCTGGTCATCAGCCATGACCGCCATTTTCTCAACCACCTCTGTACACATATTTTACACATCCACCACGGAGAGATAAAACTCTACACCGGCAATTACGATACCTTCGAAATAACCCGGAGGACTCAGGAAATAGCCCAGAGCAAAGCCCGAGAGAAACAGGAAAAGAATCGCGAACATCTGCAGTCGTTTGTCGACCGCTTCCGCTACAAAGCTTCCAAGGCTAAGCAGGCCCAAAGCCGACTCAAAATGCTCGCGCGGATGGAATCGATCCCACCTTTAGTGCCCGATGCTGCGACCACTTTCTCCTTCCCTTCTCCCCAGAGCATCGACCGCATCCTGCTTTCTATCAAAAATGGTAGTGCCGGCTACGGTTCCCATCGGGTACTGCATGACCTCGATCTGCGCATCGACCTGGGAGATCGCATCGGAGTTTTGGGCGCGAACGGTAAGGGAAAATCCACCCTAGCAAGATTGCTCGCGGGTAAGCTGGAATTGCAAGAAGGTAAGCTCCAGGTAACGAAGGGCCTGAAGGTGGCCTATTTCTCTCAACAGCTTACCGAAACACTGTCCCTACGGCAAACACCGGTGGAGGCCTTGGGTTCGGTACTGGTTGGCTATCCCGAGGCTCAGATCCGTTCGCAATTGGCACGCTTTGGGCTTTCCCAAAGCAAGGCAGAAACCCGCGTCGAGCTCCTTTCCGGCGGCGAAAAGACACGACTTCTCCTGGCGCTCATCACCCGAGATGCTCCCCATTTGCTCATCCTGGATGAACCGACCAATCACCTGGACATCGATTCCAAGGAGGCGCTCATCAAGGCACTGCAGGATTATGGCGGAGCCGTCATCATCATTGCCCATGACTTCTTCACCCTCGAAGCGGTTTGCGATCAGCTCTGGCTCATCGATGATGGTCACTGTCGACCCTATGCCGGAGATCTGGAAGATTACCGCCGAAGTCTATTCCGAAAATCATCCCAATCCGTAGCCCGTAGCCCATCCAATTCGGCAAAATCCCAACCCAACACCGCTCCCAAGCTGGCTTCTCTGGAGCGTGAAATGGAATCAGTTCGTACGAAAAAGCTCGAGCTCGAGCGGCGTATGGGACAAAATTTTGATGCGCAAATCCGCATCGAATGGGAACAACAGCAGGAGCTCCTCGCAAAACTTGAGGACCAATGGTTAGAAATAACCGAGGCGGCCGAGAGCATTTGAAAAACCTTGAAATGATGCTCCCATAAATTTCCATAAAGTGGATCATCATGATTGATACCGAATATCAGGTCATTGCACGTCGCTGGAGGCCCAAGACATTTTCCGAACTCGTCGGGCAAGAACATATTACCAGGACACTGAAACAGGCCATTGAGCGCGATCGCGTTGCCCATGCGTTTCTCTTCATCGGGCCACGCGGAACCGGCAAGACTTCCACCGCACGTCTCCTGGCAGCGGCCCTCAATGCAATGCCAAAGCCCTCATTTCAGGCTGATCCCAATCTTCCTTTAACACGAAGCATTTTAGAAGGAAATTGCGTCGACGTCATCGAAATCGACGGCGCTTCGAATAATTCCGTCGAGCAAATACGGGCATTGCGCGAGGAATGCTACTATACCCCTGCCGAATGCCGTTATAAAATCTATATCCTGGATGAAATCCACATGCTGTCGATTTCCGCCTTCAATGCCCTACTGAAGGTATTGGAAGAGCCACCGGTACACGTGAAGTTCATCTTTGCGACGACGGAAGCTTCCAAAATCCCCGTGACCATCGCTTCCCGTTGCCAGCGTTTCGAATTCCACCTGCTCTCACGGGAGACCCTCATCCAGGCACTACAGAAAATTGCCAAAATCGAAAATATCACCATCGAACCCAGTGCCTTAGAAGCCATTTCCCGCATCGGCGGCGGAAGTATGCGGGACGCCCAGACCTACCTCGACCAGATGATCACCTTCAGTGACGGGACGATCCGCGGTGAGGATGTTTTGGCCATCTATGGTCTGGCGACGACGGAAGAATTGGAGTCCTTTTTGAACTGCCTCTGGACGGAGGATTATCCCAAAATTTTGCAGTTGGCCGAAGCATTGGAGGCCCGTGGCTGCGATTTTCCCAAAATACTTCTGGATATTCAGGAACATATCCAGCGACGATTGGTGGAAAATCATCCTGGGAACGTCCCTGCGGGCCTCTCCGTCTCGACCCTCGCCAAGGTATTGGAGCAGCTGAGCTCTTCCTACGAGAGTGTGAAATCCGGACTTTCCGAAAAGGTGAACTTTGAAATGACCCTCTTTCGAGCCATTGAGGCCTGTCAGCTGCGAGCCATCGATGACGTGCTGCGGCAATTGCGGGAACAGGTAAGGATGGACGAAGCTCCTTCCGCCTCTTTCCCTTCATCTTCTTTCAACCTTTCTTCGTATCCTACATCCCTCGCCGTACCTTCTTTTCCTTGCTCGCCCGAAGGTCTCTCCGCATCCCCCCTACCCTCCTCATCCCGCTCTTCCGAAAAATCACTGGGCCCAGTAGTAACGGGAACAGAGGAATCAGAACCTGCGGGAAACCTCTCCCCTGTGGAGAAATCTTTTTTTTCGGCAGAATCCTTCACCGGAAAAGAAGCGGAATTTACGGAAAGCATCTCTCCGACCGCATCCCTTACCGATGAAACGGAAAAGTCCGTATCTCCCTCATCGGCTCCTTCTCTCTCGTCCCATCAAGACCTAGTCGCCAAACTCCCCTCTTCAACACGTCAGAAACTCACGGAAGTCTTTGGGGTGGAGTGAGTCGAAGTGAGAATATTCATCAGCAATACCATCCCTGCGGAAACTCTCTTGCCGAAGCCTCAAATCCATCCTCATTGGTGGTACCCGTTCTCATTTTAAATTGCCCATTCACAGCACCGTCTCCGTCCGACCGGCGGGTCCTGTCGCCTTTGAGCCCTTCGGGCTCTGGCCCGCTACGCGGGCCACGGAAAGGAAAAATGAAAGCTCCCGCTTTGCATTTTTCCCTTGCCGCAAAGGCGGCAGGCCGAATACTCCCAAACCCGAAGAAATTATCAGATATTTCTACAACTCTACCCGACTTCCTAAAGGCAATAAGAGAACACTTAAAATATTAGCCCAAAACGGCCGAAGAGGTAACCCGTTCCTCACCTCCTAAGGCCACCACCTTCCAGAACATTAGAGAGTGTCGTCAAAATCAGGCAGCAAAAAGGGAAATAGAGCGAATGTGGAATATGAAAACAAGTCTCCTGTGTGTCCTTTTTTACATTCCTTCTTTCTTCCCTCTCTTTTTCCCTTTGTCAACCTCTCTTGACGACATCCTCTAGGCCATGACAGAAGAAACCTGCCTCATCCGGATAGCGACCCAAGAGGGCAGTGCCGCAATGGAGTTTACTTTTTCCAAGGATAAACCCTAAGCACCATCTTTAGGGCGTTCATAGGTTATTTTGAACCCAAGACGACATCCCTAATTCTCTTCTCTGCTGCGAAGAATCCAAACGTTGCTGACGATATGCTTCGCAGAGCCTCTCGTAATTTTGACGCGCTTCCGCGGTGTGATCGGGCCTTCCGTTAGCTATATCCCGAACGGCCTGGGCAAGAGCAGCCATGGCATCTAATTTCTCCATACATTCGGCCAAAAATTCTCTCATCGTCGCGAAATCTATCAGGCAATGATCCCACGTATCCTCTAGAAAAAATCGCCTCGCTAGCGGAAGATCGAAACGCTCATTCCTCATGAGTCCCGCTATCGATCTCTCCATAAAATATAGGTACCCATCTTTGCTCCAATCCAATAAACATCTCACATTATCGATCCCTCTTGAAATCAGTCGCAGCGGATCAGCAATAGCCTCAGGAGCAATCTCTTCTCCCATCCTTTCATCGTTTAATGCATTATTATTTTCCCTAAAAACTGGCTGTATATCTGTAGCCTCGGGAACACTTTGCCTCTCACCCTCTTCTATACGAGCTAAAAGAGAAGAGCATGAAGTACAAAAGACCCCCACTATCCTCATCCAATACTTTCCATCCACGAAATGGAAATTTTATAAACAGAATCAGTTCCGTCAATGTAGAATTTTGCCTTCACAGGAAGGGTTTCCCTAAAAAAAGAAGTGAGACCACTCGTTATTTTTCCTTCGTCAGGGACAAAATTTTAAATGTCATCTTCGGGTGCCCACAGACGCTTCACGCGTCCATAGATTATTCTGAATCCGTGGCAACATCCCTAGGCAACATCTCCTCTTCTCCCCTATGACGAAAAACCGAATTTTGATGATGTCTTTCGCAGAGCTCCAAATAACTTTGCTGCGATGTATCCAAATTGGTTCCTTAGAAAGAGATGATGAGCCACTTTTTTGCAAATTAATTACGCTCTATTCGCATCAATGATCGCCTTCCAAGGCATTCCTTACCCGAGAACGGCGTAAATCCACACATACATCACAATACAATTCGTAAATCTCCATCGAAGCTCGGGATAGGCTTCCACCCCAGTGTGTGACGAGGATGCCCTCCTTACATAAGGAGAGTACGGGCCAATGACTTGCCGCCTTTGCGGTAAGAGAAAAATACAAAGCGGGAGCTTTCATTTTTCCTTCCCGCGGCCCGCGTAGCGGGCAAGAGCCCGAAGGGCTCAAAGGCGGCAAGCCCGCCCGTTAGACGGAGACGATGCTCGGAAGTAGTACAAAACTTCTCATCGAAGTCAGAAGCATTTCTCTATCGACTGAATCCCAAAAGCCTCTATTCTATATTCCTTGTGGGTGTGGATATCGACAATCGAGTATTGTCAGCTTTTTGGGAAACGCGGCAGCAGGGGCTTGTCGTTCTCAAGGAGGACTGGAAAATGTACGAAAGTGGCCTCCCGCCTCTTCGGCTTTTCTCGTCCGAAAAGGAAATTCCCTCTCATTTCGAAAGGCTATCTCCCTTCGAGTATGCCAAGCGATCGGGCTATTACCGCAATCAGCAACATATCTGCTTCATCCTCCTGCCCGAGTGGATCCCAAGGGAAGACGCCGGCTGTTCCCTTTTTTTTCTAGCGGGAGATTTCAACGCATGGCAACCTGAAACAGAAAACTCCTATTGGCAACTGCATCCGGAAATTGTCCATGGAGAGCTGTGTTGGCTCTTAAAAATCCCGACGGAAAAGATCAAAGACGGCCAAAATTTTAAATACGTCTCCTCACAAAAACACTGGTCACAGATAGCTCCTCATAGCCTCAATATGGTCGAGGCAACGCCTGGTATTTTTAATTTCGTCTACAGCGAACAGCGTACCGGCTATCATCTCTTTCGATTTTTCATCGATGCGCCATTTTCGCTGCAAAATTCCGTATTTCTCCAATGGTATCCTCAAAAAAATTTACAGGCCATCGACGATTCCCGTGTACTGCTGAAAATGCGATCGGAGCAACCGATGGGGGTTTCCTTCGTCGGTCAGCAGACATATTTTCGACTTTTCGGCCCACGGCTTCACAGTGTAGAGCTCCATCTGCGAAAGCCCCACTCCGAACTTGCGATCATTCAGCCGATGTCGCAGGACGAAGACGGCGTTTGGTTTTGCTCACTGGATATTCCGCTGGATGGTTTTTTCTACGAGTACCACATTGGGCGCTACAAAATTTATTCCAACAACAGGAAGGAGTACGAAGAATGGAGCATTCCAGACCCCTACGCCAAGGCGCTTTGCGGCCCACAGGGGCCGGGCATTATCATTCCACCACGACAACTCTGCCCTGCTGCCTCCGATGAATTTCAAATACCGGATTGGGAAAATCTCCAAATTATGGAGGTACATCTCCGAGATCTTCTGGCGCATGCCGACAATATCTCCGAAGAAAAACGTTCTCTCTTTTCGGGCCTCCGGGAGTGGCTCGATGATCCCCATTGTTACCTAAGAGAGCTGGGGATCAACGCCGTCGAGCTGCAGCCCATTACGGAATATGAACACAACGAGCCTCGGGAATATGCCTGGGGCTATATGCCCGTCAACTTCTTCGCCCCTTGTAGTGCCTACGCGTCCCACCCTGAAGAAGCTTCTCAGGTGGAAGAATTCCAAGAACTCGTGGCCAAGTTCCATTCTTTGGGAATCGCCGTCATCCTGGATGTCGTCTATAATCATCTCGGATCACCAAATCCCTACATGGCCATCGATTCCGATTATTATTTTCGACATGGCCCCGACGGGAATTTTACAAACTTCAGTGGTTGCGGTAATGATTTTCGCAGCGAATCACTGATGGCGCAACAGGTCATTCTCGACAGCCTGGAACATTTCGTAAAAACCTATGCCGTCGATGGTTTTCGCTTCGATTTAGCTGAACTCCTCGGAATGGACTGCCTTCGAGCGATCGAAAATCATCTTAAATCCATCAAACCTTCCATCATCCTCATCGCTGAACCTTGGAGCTTCAGGGGTTACATCGGGCATGAGATCCGATCGACCGGTTTTGCCGCTTGGAATGATGAATACCGTAATTTCATCGCCGACTATGTCCGGGGCAATGGCAATCGTGAAGGGCTGGAATATTTCCTAGGCGGATCGCTGAAGTATCGCTCCCGGTTCCCGGCCCAGAGCGTCCATTATGCCGCTTCCCATGACGACCATTGCTGGATCGACCGCATCACGGAAAATACTTCCCATAACGGACACAATCCAACGCCGGAAGATCGTCGCCGTACCCATCTCGGCATCGCCATGCTCTTCGCGAGCATTGGCATCCCGATGTTTGCCGAAGGGCAAGATTTTCTTCACTCCAAACATGGCACAGGCAATACGTATAAAAATCCCGAACTCAATGCTTTGGACTACAACCGCGCACGGTTCTTTTCCGGAACGAGAGAATATTTTCGCAACTGGTCTCACTATCGTCGATCCCCCATGGGTCGCCTATGGCGACTCCACAAACGTCCGTCGCGCCACTACCTCCACAGCTATCCTTCGCAGGAAGGGAAGTCCGCCGCTGCTCTGCTCTTCAACGCCACCGGCGAATTAGGGACTGAAAAGCTCTTATTCGCGATCAATCCCCACAAAACGAACGTACAGTTTGACCTAAAGGAACTCGATGGGCTGAATTGGCGCCAAGTAGCCGATACGGAACGCCTGGAAATCACAGGACTCAAGCACTCTCTTTACGCCTTTTCCAATGCCATATTACGGCTTCCATCGCTCTCCTGTGGCCTATGGGAAGGTTTTTGAAAATACGGTGAAGAGTCCAGCATTCGGCTGCCATCTTTTGAGAGCGTCTCCCGTTGACCGGCGGGCCTGCCGCCTTTGCGGCAAGGGAAAAATGAAAGCTCCCGCTTTGCATTGTCCCTTGCCGCGGCCCGCGTAGCGGGCTAGAGCCCGAAGGGGCTCAAAGGCGGCAGGCCGGACAGGTCAAATACCCACAGAGAAAAACAAACCAAAAATCCAGGCAAATGTTGACAAACAGACTGTGAAAATCACCCTCCCTTTTCTCTGAGGGTGAGATGTTCGCTTCAATCATGAATTGAAGAGGAAAGTCCGGACACCATAGAGCGGAATGCCTCGTGAAAACGAGGGTATACGAGGTTCAAGCCCCGTGTAACGGCCAGTGCAACAGAAAATATACCGCCTTCGGGCAAGGGTGAAAAGGTGCGGTAAGGGCGCACCGCTTCTGAGGTAACTCAAAGGGCAGTGTAAACCCCATTCGGTGCAAGACGGAATAGGAGACAGAGTGGCTCGCTCGTTAAAAATCTCGGGTTCGTCGCACTTCCTACGGGAAGAGGTCACCTGTGGCCTAGAGAAATGAATATCGGGAATAAAAATTCCCAACAGAATCCGGCTTACCCCTCAGAGAATTTCGATAGGCATGAAAAAGTTTATCCTTGAAAACCTGCGTCCGGTTACGTTTCGAACATTTTTATTTTTTCAAAAATAGACCAATGATGAGGATTTTCTTCCTCCACCGATGGCGAGAGATAATCATCGTCCTTCGTCGTATTGGTGGTAGGATCGACCAATAGGAATTGACCATTCATACTCTCCGATAGCATATCCCAAGCTCTTTGAAAGGCTTCATGCGAAGATTGATAATTATCTAAAAAACACCAAACGCGACACCTTTCTTCTTTGAAGAGGTAACGCTGCATCGCTGATTTCAGCCCTTTATGATCCAAATCTGCAGCTGCGATATATTCCACGACAACAACACATTCTGGATCTCGTTGTTTCCACTTCATCCAAAGCTCCTCGACGACGAGACGCATTTCAGACGCAGCAAAAATAACGGCCTGGTGGATTTCATGCGATCGTATGAAAGAAATCAATGCTCCAAGCTCAGAATCTTTTAGCCCTTCGGGTATTTGATACCTATTTTGTAAAGGAGCTATCAAACTCCCAAAAAAAATATTCTTCATTTTATTTTACTTTTTTTTAACAGCTTTAAGTAAACTTCTGCTAAAAAATTCACTTAAATTCAAGACATTTTTACATATTCTTTAAAATATGTACTCTCTATACCCGATAAAAAATCTCGCTATGACGAGAAATCTTCATTCCTGTTTCCTTAATTTTACTCGAAAAATGTAGCGAATTGACACATCGGTTCTGAATTTTATCTCACATCTGGTTTGCTGTTTTATGGGATATAAAATCCTAGGACTATTCTACTTTTTACTCTTCTCGAGTAGCGTACTTTCTCTGCATTCAGAGCCCATTGAAGCTCTGGAATGGAGCCCGCTG
>JAIRRP010000069.1 GCA_031255915.1 Puniceicoccales bacterium
GTACCTCTTTCAAAAGGTCGACTATACGGAAGCGCTCTTCATGGTCGTCATCATGACCATGGCCAGCTCACGTCCCCTACTGGAACTCATAGAATCGACACTGCGGTGCTGCGCACGCCTCGGCCACGAAAGTCCAGCGGCCTGGTGGTGCACACTCCTCGGCATCGCTCCATTGCTGGGCTCTTTTTTTACCGAACCGGCCGCCATGACCGTCATAGCAATGTTACTCGCCAAGCGATTCTATGCGCTGAATCCCTCTCCAGGTCTCTCCTATGGGACGCTGGGGCTGCTCTTCGTCAACATTTCCGTAGGGGGTACATTGACCCCTATGGCGGCTCCTCCGATTCTCATGGTGGTTTCCACCTGGGGATGGGACTTGAAGTACGTATTCTGGCACCTGGGAACCAAAGCCCTCGTGGGTATTTTCCTGAGTACCCTCAGCTACGGCTGCTTTTTCCGGAAAGAACTGCAATCCCTGGCCCATAACTCCTCAGCACAAGCGACTGATCTCAACATCGAACAGGAGTCAAAAAAAGCAATTCCATACTGGATAACCGGTATCCATCTGGCCTTTCTGGTGGGAACCATCGCGACGCTCCACAAGCCCCTATTTTTTCTCGGAGGATTTTTGTTATTTCTCGTCTTTGTTCGCAAAACAGCCGCTTATCAAAATCCACTCTCCCTACGACAACCACTCCTCGTGGGGTGCTTTCTCGCCGGACTGGTCATCCATGGCGGGCTACAGTCGTGGTGGATCGCCCCTCTTCTGGGAAAACTCAGCGAAACGGCCCTGTCCCTGTGCTCGACCCTATTGACCGCCTTCAACGACAATGCTGCGATTACTTATCTGGCATCATTGGTGCCGGAATTCATGAATCATACGGCGCTGCAGAATGCTGTCGTGGCCGGTGCCGTGACCGGTGGCGGACTGACCGTCATCGCCAATGCCCCCAATCCGGCCGGTGCGGCCATTCTGGCAAAATTTTTCCCAGGCGGCATCTCACCCCTCAGGCTCTTTCTGGCGGCGCTTTTCCCGACATTGATCCTGGCTATTTGTTTCCGCTTCTTTCAACTATAGTTGACCTTGGATATGCTCTTTCAATGACATAAATCCATTTCCGATGGCGCAACCGAGGTTTTTCAAGCCTTCTTTCATGTTCGTTCCCCACGAGGCCACGGAGAATGCCAAATGAGCTCCAACGCCTTTAATTTTGGAATTATCATGGGCTCTGAAAGCCGCCGTCCAGGCCCTTTTAAAATGGCTACCCGCCTTTTGAATATCACTCTCGGCTTTTCCCTCGTAGCGAGCCGCCTGAAGCCTATGTCCTGCCTGTTCAGCGTCTTGTGCCATACTGTTGAAACCCACAGCACTAAGAGCATTACTAGCCGCTTCACAAGCTTCCGCACCAAGTCGCCAAAGGCCGCCTCGTATTACATTGCCTGCTATATTCGCAGCGTTTTCTATCACTTTTCCTGGGTTGCCATCTTGTATATCTCGCACCGCAGATGCTCCAAAATTTGCATCCTCTAGACCAGCTTTCCATCCTTGACTTAAACCTTCTATAGGCATTTTTCCCTCCTGGTTGAATGAAACACAATGCCGCATCAACGGCCTTGTACAATGGCTTCTAGCGCCTGTCGCCAGGTGCAGCAGCATTTGCCAAAGCCCTCGATCTCCTGCTTCAGATTCGCCAAATCAAAAAATGGCAGGGAGTAATGTTTGCACAGGAAGACATCTCTCTCCTCCGGCAGCACGCCGATGGTGATGCCCTGCCCCTGTGTCCCGGACCAATAGACATTGGATGCCAAAAATATCTGGTAGAGCTCCAGCAACTTTTCATAATCCTTCGGCAATGTAAAAACCTGACAGCCCAACACAACCCGATGAAAATGTTCATCGTAAACAACGTCGACCGAAATCTCGCCATCGTCGTATTTGAGGGCGATCCGACCGCCATCCTTTACTTGCTTCTCATTAAAAGTCACCAGTTCATTGATATTGAATAACTGACCTAAGTTTTTCATGACCTCTATGAAGTCTATTGATTTTCTTTCCATATTCCTTCCTCTTTTCAGCAATTCGATTTTTAATTTTATTGACTAAGGTACTAAACGCAAGAATTAACTTAAAATCAGAAAATGGTTGCTACCATCTTCCTATGTCATCTCATGCTCACGAGCTCGAACATGTCAGCGGGAAAACGGAAATTGATCTCCTTCGAAGGTTTGGATGGCTCTGGAAAGTCGACCCAAATGGCCCTACTAGAGGCTCATCTCAGAGCGCTCCCGGCGGACGTTCGTACACTTCGAGAGCCCGGAGGTACCTATATCGGAGACCGTATCCGCAACATCCTACAGCATGATCAAAATGCCTCCGGAATGTTCCCAGAGACGGAAATTTTACTCTATGAAGCGAGTCGGGCACAGCTCGTTCGGGAATTTATTCTGCCCGCATTGAAGGACGGAGCTTGGGTCCTATGCGACCGTTTTTTCGATTCGACAACCGCTTACCAGGGCGCCGGGCGCCAGATCCCTCTAGGGGCCGTACATTGGCTCAACCGCTTCGCCGTAGACCATTGCATTCCAGAACTGACGTTCCTGTTCGAACTCCCTCTCCACCTGAGACAAGCACGCCTTTCGCAACGGCCAGCCAAAGCATTTGATCGCATAGAATATGAACCTTCCGAGTTCTTTAGGGCCGTCACCGAAGGTTATCGACAACTCGCCGAACAAGAACCGCAACGCTTTGTCATCATCGACACCGAAGCTGATCCCGATAGTGTCGCAGAGGTGATATGGAAACATGTTTATGAACATTTCTTCCCGCGATAATGTCCTCCTGGCAAAGCTCCTGAAGACCTTTCAGGAGAGGAGGCTCCCCCATGCTTTCATCATCAGCTCCCCTGAGCTTTCCTACAGCAGGGAATTCCTGAAACCTCTCACTCAGGCACTCCTGGAAACGACGGCTCTGCCCCACGCTGACTGGTTCGTGCTCAAACCTTCCGGCAGTATGGCCCAGATCAAAACTGAAGAAGCGCGATCCCTCGTACAACGCGTTCAACAGACGCCCCTTTCGGGCATCCGTAAAGTCATATGGATCGAAGAAGCGGAACGATGCGCCTTATCCGCCGCCAATACACTCCTCAAGACACTCGAAGAACCTCCCCCACAAACCTATTTTTTTCTACTCAGTTCCCATCCCTCTCAGCTACTCTCCACGATACGAAGCCGCTGTTTTATGCTGCGACTCCAAGGAAGTGCTCAACCCTATCTCCCTCCTCTCTGGGAAGCCTGGAAACGACAGTTGTGGGAATGGATATCGCCTCTCCTCAACGAGAACAAATCCCCGATGCTTCATATTCCTCAACTCTATGCACTCCTGGCATCACTGGAATCCATCATCACCGCCGAAAGCAAGGGTAATACTCCAACACATCCTCATGGTTCTTCCGATGAGGAGACAAATTCAAACGAAAGAGAAAGCGCTAAACGCCTACTGCAACAGGCGCTGTGGCTAGATATCGAACGTTTCATTGAAAACACTTTTCGTCATCAAACGAATTTCCGTACCCTTCGGCTACTGCCATCGCTCATCACTCACTTGGAAAAATATCGCACCCTCAGTGAGCTTAATCTGCCCTTTTCAAGCGCCATAGAAGCCTGGCTGATTTTCCTAGCACAGACACTTAGGGATAAGGACATACCTCATCACTGAAAAATCTCACTCGGTTCAAAGAACTAGAACTACTGCGATTTTTCGCGGCCTTGCGGCACCGCATCTTTCCCCTGTGATGCACCACATTTCTCTTCGAGCGTTATCTCTTCTCCTGGTTCTAAACAGAACCAGCGCCCTACCTGCTCCCCAAGGAGCTGTCTATCCTCCATTGGTAATCGCGATGCCGAAGGAGCACTTCGCATCGTCGGCTGCTCTGCCTTCTTTTCCAATTTTAAAGTCGATTTCAATTCCCGCAATGCAGAGCACAAAAGCCTTGAATCATGCAGATAATGTTTGCACAGCTTCCCGAAAAAAAGTGCCAATTTGAGATTGGCGGGAGTATTCAAAGGCAAATGAGCGATATACTTGCTGACGAAACTTATCAGCGCTTGACAATCGATTTCGAGAACAGAAGACTCAAAAATATCATTGCATGTAAATTCAGAATTAAACCCAAAATGCCAATAAATGAACAAAAATTCTTCCAATGTATCGATCGCTTGATAAATAACCCGATTGCCTTGGATGATTTTGCAAACCTTATAATCCTTCTTACTGAATTGCTCCGGTTTGAGCTCAACCGTTACATCCACGTTCTCCTCATTGAGGCTCTCAGTGTATTTAGGATGCGAATTATTGAAAGCCTCTATGGCCTGACGGGCCATACTCGATCGTGGCGTATAAGCCAGTACCACTTTGTCCACTTTGATGGAGACCTTTGCCGCTGCGAACAAACATCCACCAAGATAGAATCCCAACACCATGCATCCACATCTTTTCATATCGATCTCTTATTCTTTTTTTCCTAAAAGGTAGATACAAAATGAAGGAGGAATGAAATCTACTAGTTCTGGCAAAAAACGCAATCAATAAAACCGAAAAATTCCTGAAAAGCTGGGAATATAGGCTCCCTCGCAACTCAAAATAGCTTGACATCACCCCACTGCCCTTCTTAATGAAGAGACGTTAGGTGCAAGAATTCGCTCTTGCAGAAAAAGTTATCAAAAATCACATGAATATGAACAAAAAATTAATTAGTATTGCTGCTGGTGTTTTATCCGCAGGTATTCTGAGCGCCGATGGGGGTTGCGGCCTATCAGCATTATCACTCGATGCAACCATCGGTTTCGATAGCGAGTACGTTTACCGCGGTCATAAATTAGATCAACAGGTAATCGCACCTGGAATAAAAGTCGGTGCTTCGCTTTTCGATCAAGGCGAGCTCTACTTTGGCAATAAAAACTTCCTGAGCACAAATAGCTCCGATTATAATAAACATGATTTCTCCATTGGGTTTTCTCATGAACTTACAGAGATATTCACTGTCGACGTAGGTTTTACTCATCATGTATGGAAAAATTTAAGGAAAGCGGTAGACAAAAAATCCGGCTGGGATGGCATCGCTAAGAAAATCGGCGTTAAGAAGCACGGTAATGAAATTTACATGGGTTTTGTGACTGATGTACTTCTCAGCCCTTCGCTTTATTACAACTATGATTTCACCTGGAAGAGGCACAACCTTGAGGGCGGTGTAGACTATCTCTATGATCTCTCTTCATTCGGCATCAACGGTTTTGCCGTAGATATTTCCGTCAAGCTTGGTTTTGATCGGACCCAAAAGCCATTCGGTATGAAAAAGGACATAGCAACCGATCTTCTTAAGGCTTTTGACACAAAGAAAAGCTATTGGTACTACGGTACCGGAGCGGATTTGGTTTACACCTTTAATGAGAATGTAAAAATTCGCACAGGTGTGAAATTTGAAGGACTCAACAAGAAGAAGGCTTGGGTTTATCGTGGGCATAAGAACCTTTGTTGGTTCTCGGCGTCATTCGATTGTTCCTGTTAAAAAAAAGCAACCGCTGTTATCGTCAGATCTCCGGAAACATCCGGAGATCCTTTGTTATATAAAAGCTCCGCTTTGGGCCGGCTATAAATATTACTTCTCGAAATGAGATTTCTTTTACGGATTGTTTAAATTATTTATTGACAAGATAGTCGCTGAATCGCAAATGTTCCTTGTCGGGTAATAATAAAACATATGAACAAAAAATTGTTTACTGCAGCAGTGGGTATTTCTTTCGCTGCTTTTTTGAGAGCTGAAGAGGGCAGCAATGCCGACGAGGTAAATTTCGATGATATCAGGAGCATTCAAGGATCGCCGTTATCGCTCAACGTGAATATACGTTTCGATAGCGAAGACACCACATTCGGATGTAAAGGAGTGAAAAGATCCCCGTTCTTTACAGAGGATATATCCGTGATATATCCCTTCTCCGACAGTGGGAAAATTTATGTCGGTAATGAAAATGACCTATACCTAAAAGATGCCAGCTTCAATAGCCATTCATTCTACCTTGGTAGCTCTTACGGCATCAATGATCTCTTCACAGCCGATCTTCGCTATACCTACACCCTAATAGGCGGCGGTCGCAAAATTCGTCAAGAGACAAGATCAGAAGGGAAAAAAGACCATCGTCATGCATTGCGCGCTTTGGTTAAAGCCAATACTTTCCTAAAGCCTTCCTTGGCCTACACCTACAATCTTACCCTAAGAAGGTCCAACATCAAAAGCACCATAGGCCACACTTTCGACTTGGCATCCTTAGGCATAAATAAATTTTCTGTAAATCTAGGGGCCCATCTTGGCTATGCCCATACCCAAAGACCCAGCGGCAAAAAAGGCCTATTTGAAACAGGCGGTGATTTCAATGGATGGAAAAAAGGTTGGCTTTACTACGGAGCCAATACCGATTTAGTCTATGCATACAACGAGAATGTATCCGCAAGCGTCGGTGTAAATTATCAAGGTGCGAATCAAAAAAAGGCTTATCTTCTTAAGAAAGGTCGTAAGAATGCTGTTTGGGGATCATGCTCCATCAGCTGTGCTTTCTAAACCAGAAGTTTTTATAAAAGAAGAAATTCCCGAATACCTTCGGGAATTTTTTATGTCTGGAAAAATATCCCACATGATAAATAATCAAATGATTGATTTGACACAGCATCTCGCAGCATCAGTCTAATCCTCATGGAAATTCCTAGTTTTTTAAAGGAGCTCGTAGAGGCTCGATCTCCCTCTGGCCATGAATTCGAAGCTCAACGGATCATCGATCGGCACATGTCTTCCATAGCCGACAGCTATACGAAAGACGTTCTCGGAAATCGTTATGCCGCCCTAAATCCAAAACATCCGTGCCAATTGATGTTCATGGGTCACATGGATGAGCTCGGATTCGCCATCCGCTACATCGACGAAAAAGGTTTCCTTTTTTTTGACCGCATTGGTGGCCACGACATAGGCATTATCTCCGGTCGGCATGTCCATATCCTAACGGGCAAAGGCATCATCAACGGCGTTACGGGAAAGCGCGCGGTACATCTCATGGATACCGAAGAGCGGCAAAAGGTTCCAAAGCTACATGACCTATGGATTGACATCGG
>JAIRRP010000021.1 GCA_031255915.1 Puniceicoccales bacterium
TTGCGGAATGGAGCATAGAAGATATTCTGCTTAGAATTATGAGCATCCATCCGACTATTACAAATTACGAAAAAGGGCCAAGACCTCACAAAAGAGACCTAACCATTTATGACCTGAAAGTAGTCGGAGTATTCGAAGAAGTAGAAGAGATGGTACGAGAAAAAAATGCTATACTCGAAAGAGACAGACATGATCCACGCTCTCGTCTTCCGCCAATAAAAGGAGGACATCGTTGTATACGACCAGAGGACAATTTTGATCGTTTTGTTGAATCTATCTACGAAAAATATCGAGAGGCCTGCTATGCAATTCGAAAAGGAGAACGCTAGAAAATTCTCATATAGAATAAAATTAAGGAGAGCGAGGCTCTCCTCTTTTATTGTTATTGACAAAATACATATTATCAAAATCTTTCCATCTCTTATGGATAGATGGTATAAACTCAAGATACTAGGAGTATTTTTTGTGTCTGGCCTTTCGCTTTTTGGCAATCCAGGAGCAGAAAATGAAGAAGCGGCAAGTAAGGGGCATCAGGACGGTATGGTA
This sequence comes from Puniceicoccales bacterium, assembly GCA_031255915.1. Lineage (GTDB taxonomy): Bacteria > Verrucomicrobiota > Verrucomicrobiia > Opitutales > JAIRLG01 > JAIRLG01. The sequence continues at coordinate 547 of JAIRRP010000021.1, forward strand.
CTTCTGCAACGCGGGGTGGATTCTTGCTTAAATCTATTGGATATTTTCTTTTTTTCCGAAATAGATTCTCTACTGTACGGAGCCCATCGTAATTATGAAACGACGGATGATCCGGACTTGGCCTTCCATCGAAAGAACGTGTGCTGCGGTGATTTTTTGAAGCATCTCGTCGAAATGAAAACCATCCTTCAAGGGCTCACGAAAGAAATGGATACCCTCATAGAGCTTGTGCAGGCGGTCAGGGATGAACCGCGTGATCCAACATCTCAGAGTCAAGCTCGTATCCGAAACGCCGACCAAACGGTACAAAATACCCACCAAATGGTAAATGACCAGCATGCTGCACGATTAAGGCAGAGGTGTGAATGTTATCGTGTATCTCTTTTTCAAGAGGCTCAAGGGGCTCGTGAATAGTTACTTTTTTATTGACCAATACAATCGTCATCGTTTGAACTCATCACATTTATGATGGGTAAAAATTTATGGATTGTGATAGGAATGGTGATGCTTTCAGGCCCATCTTCTGGTGGGCACTAGGGTAAGGCAGGGGAATCTTGATTGAAAGTTGTTTTGGGGTTTCTTGCGTCTGGTCTTTCGCTATGGAGAATGGATATCAGTAAAGGTGAATCTTGTCATGTTGATGCAGGATAGGTAATTGTTTTGCGATGAGCTCCGGTGTTGTTGGAAACTTTGGGAGTTATTCTTTCTAGGTCCTTAGCTTGGGAGTATTTTCCCCTGCCGCCTTTGCGCTAAGAAAAAATGCAAAGCGAGAGCTTTCATTTTTCCTTAGCGCAGCCCGCGTAGCGGGCCAGAGCCCGGAGGGCTCAAAGGCGGCAAACCCGCCCGTCGAACGGAGACGGTGCTCAAAGGTAGTCCCTTAGGGCTGAATTTACAGAGCCACAATGGAGTGTGAAGAATGAGGAAGGCACTTAGCTTCTCATGTCAATGGCGTGATATGGATAATAAATCGCCCATCGCAATACTTCAGCAGCGAGATTGTATAAGCTCTTGAGAATGGATGAGCAATTTTCAAAAGAATGGCGTTAAATCTTATTCGCTACTTTAGATATTTGCCTCTCGTCATATTCGAATGTATTCCTTCGACCTTGATGGTTGTTCTAGAGGGTGTCGTTAAAATTAGGCAAGCAACCTTCTCATCTTGTTCCACTCATCTGATATGTCATGTCTTCTATGTATCCTCTTTTCCATTCCACCTTTCTTTCTTCTCTTTTTCCCTTTGCCAACCTTTTTTGACGACACCCTCTACACCACTCCACCTCGGCATATGGCATGGAAAAGCGATCTAGTAGACGTCCTTCATGTAACGTTTTTCCTTCCGCATCGTCTGTAGATAGGTCTTGGTATCCTGAATAGAACCATGTTCAAAGAGGATCTGCCCCAATGCAGCTTCAACATCTTTGGCCATGAAAGCCGCATCGCCACAGATGTAAAAATTCGCTCCTCCCAGTATCCACTGGGCAACTTCCAGGCCATGTTCTAACAATTTATGCTGGACGTAAATTTTTTCCTCTTGGTCTCGGGAAAAAGCGAGGTCGAGATGCGTGAGGCTGCCGTTAGCCATGAGTGTATTCCATTCCTCTTCGTAATAAAAATTGGAATGGCGATGGTGGCTGCCGAAAAAAAGCCACGTCCGACCAGTTTTCTCCCCAGCTGATCGCTTGGCGGCGTATTCCCAAATAAAGCTGCGAAAGGGTGCAACACCTGTTCCGGGGCCGACCATGATCATGTCGCGACGAATGTCTTCAGGGATACCAAAATGAGAATGAACGAGAAAGCAACGGATTGTATCGCCGATACGCGTGCCCTGTGGTGAGAGATAGCGGGTGGAAAGACCCTGTCGTTCAGACCCATGGATATCTCTATATCGCACGATGACAATGGCCAAATGGATCTCATCGGGAAATAGTGTCGGTGACGATGCGATGGAGTAGAGCCGTGGTGCAATGGGACATAAATGATCGGCGAGTTCCTGAGAATTACAGCGAAAGCTGGGAAATAATTCCAGTATTTGGAGAAGCGTGTGGTTCTTGAGAAAAATTTCAAAATCCTTGGTATCTCCAAAAGGAATCGTTCGGTAACGGCTAATATCCTCTTGTGAGGAGATATTTTGTCCTAAAAATTCCAAAAAATGTTTCGTGAGGTGCGTAATGCAAAATATTTCTTCCAAGGCGATTTGAAGCGTTTTTGTCCCGCCTTCTTTTGGTAAAGAGACTTGTTCCGATGCGTTTAGTTGCAGTCCTTGGAGTACCTGAGACACCTCTTCGGAGGAGTTTTTAGGGAAGATAGCCAGTGAATCGCCACAGGTGTAATGCCAATGACTTCCGCGAATGCTCATCACCAAATGATAGGCATCTCGTTCACATTTTTCGTGACAAAGCGGCAGACGAGACAACAGTGTTGCCAGAAATGGATTGCGATGATTGTAAAGGGTTGTCGATTCCATGATGAAGAGAGATTTAGTAAGAAGATGGATTCTTTATCGCATCTTCAAAATTGGCAGTATCTGAGTAAACCGTAAGCGTTGTTTCCGATTCAGTCGAAATCGCAAGTGAAGTCGGTAATGCTTTACTTTCCGTAAGGGAGGTGGATTCCATGGGTGGAATTGTACTTAATTCATAAGATTCAGCAATGGGTGGTTCTTCGTCTTTTTTCACGTTCACGGGCAACGGTGTCTCATCGGCACTGGCGGTTATTTCCTGCGAAGTCTCTTCGTTCACTGCCAGTTCGTCGTCTTTTCCTTCGGAAGAATTTTCTTCTGTGGATTTTTTTCTGGGTTCTGGAATGATGTCATGGAGTAGTAGACGTCCATCTTCAAGTTCTGTCACAAAACCAGCTTGGATGAGCCAGGAGAGATGCTGCTTTGCGTGAGGTATATTTTCTTCCATGGTGGCTAGCTCCTGGGTGGATACAGAGTGCGACTCAAGCCACTCAATGACGGCCTGTACTTCGGGTTCAAAAACTTCTTTTCCCGTCCTGAACTTCCTCTTTATGGCGCAGATAAACGTGAGAAGTCTTCCCTGATTTTTTTTCCTATAGATGCTGAAATGAGCGCGATGCAATCGTCCGCCAATACTGTGGGCGGTTTCCATGGGGAAGCGTCGTTGCTTTCGCAAAATCCACTCTAGGGAACGGCGGAGCTGACCAGGTGGAAGTTGTAAAAATGCCTTTCCGGTAATACGTAAACTCGAAGCTGAGCGTAGAATGCGATCTTTGAGGTACTGAAGACAATGTTGTTTGACATGGCCCAATGTCTCTAATCGGATAGGTTCGGTGATGCCGTCGGGTAGTTCTTTGGGAGTGTAGACTTTAGTACGCGACATCTGCTTCAGCCATGCTTGGATATCAGATGCTTCCTGTGTCGTCTCAATGTGCGAGAGAAAATTTTCGTAATCTGTGCGATGAATTTCGTTCTGAAAATACTCGCGAAGAATGTCCTTATAGCGGT
>JAIRRP010000027.1 GCA_031255915.1 Puniceicoccales bacterium
ATCTCAGAAATTTTTCTCTGCGGAGATTGTCGCCCCTATCACCAGAATATCATTCCCATCTGTAAAGAATTATCCATCAGCGTATGGGTTTTTGAGGAAGGTTATCTGCGACCTAACTGCATAACGCTTGAAAAATGGGGGGTTAATGCCCTTTCTCAGGATTATGAAAAACCTTTACAAGGGCTACAGCCAAGTCTACCCTTGCCCAGAATCCTGCCCTGTTCGCATCATCGCACAGTATTGTTCCCTTTTCTACTCTCCATTCGCTATTATACTTTTATAGCATTTGGAATCTTCGATTCCAAGCTGCACTTCGTACTTCAGAAAATATATACATTCTTTTCTCGAAAATCTCACTCAAAAGAAAAAAATCCTCTCAAAGAGAAATTTCTATACCAGCATTACCGTTCGCTTTCTCTAAAAGAAATTCTCTATTTTACGCGTTCTTTCCTGAGAAAAGTCATTTACGTAAAAAAAGAACACGACATAAGAAAGAAATTACGACAGCTCGATCGACCTCGTCTATTCGTCGTTCCGCTGCAAATTGTCAATGATTCCCAGATCACAAGACATTCCGATTTCCCCAACATGGAAGCGTTTATTATGGAAGTGATCCGCTCCTTTTCCAAAGCAGCACCCGCAGATACCTATATTGTGTTCAAACATCATCCTTTAAACCGCGGCCATTGCCATTATGGGGCGTATATTCGCCATCTGGTTCAGCAATTCCATATGGATCCGCAACGTATTCTTTACGTCCACACAACACCACTTTCCTTTTTTTGGCCAAAAACTTTAGGCTGCGTCACCATCAACAGCACTTCTGGCTTCAATGCACTCCAAAATGGCATTCCCACCATCTGTTTGGGAAGATGTCTCTATAACCGCCAAGGCATTACGCATACCGGTTCCTTAGATGACTTCTGGATGCGTCCGGAAAAACCACAGATGGCGAAGATCAGGCAATTAGAACATTATTGGAAAAGCCATGTACTCATTCAGGCCTCCTTCTATCACCCTCTTCAGCACAATCTCTGGGATTGCATCCCTTCTCATTTGCGAGAACAACTTGAACTTAGGTGCAATAGAGACCAAAACATAGACACTTCCCATTGATACATGCCTTGAAGCTCACCAAAAAGTGCTTCTCTTATCTTCTCTTATCCCTTCATGAGGCAAAATTCCTGTCCCTTTCGTCATTTGGAAATGGATCATCTTTTCGTTTCATTCATCTGTTTTGGATATATGCAGGTCCCTAGAGGGTGTCGTCAAAAAAAGGTTAATAAAGGGAAAAAGAGAGGAAAAAAAGATGGAATGAAAAAGAGGACGCATAGGAGACTTGTTTCTGCATTCCACATCCACTCACTCTCTCTTTTTGCTGCCTGATTTTGACGATACTCTCTAACCTTGAGATTATTCCCTTTGCCGCCTTTGCGGTAAGGGAAAAATGCAAAGCGGGAGCTTTCATTTTTCCTTACCGCGGCCCGCGTAGCGGGCCAGAGCCCTTTGGGCTCAAAGGCGGCAAACCCGCCCGGAAGAATAGAGACGGTGCTCAAAAGTAATGCTGAATTCAAACTCCGCATCGGAGTCGGAAACATTTTAAACTACCACTTAAGGGCTGTCCTTGTCGTAATCGCGATTTTATAGAGAACATCGGCAATACCCTGTGCCAAAAGTAAGGAACTCGTTGAAACTTTAGAAAGGACCATAATCGTATCTCCCGGTGAAAGCGAAGTATTGTCCCTACGAGAAACTCCCCTATCACTGCGTCGCGATAATTGGACGACACTGCCACTAAATACCTGGCTCTCTCCGTTAGGTCGAATGATCAGGATGCCACGGGGATCCGCTTCCTTTGTCAACCCACCGGCTAATCGAATATAGTCGGAAACACTCCTATGAGCGTCAAAGGAAAAAGTCATGGGAATACGGACAGATCCTGAGACAACAATGGAATAAGTCTTGGCCGGAATATGAAGTACATCACCATCCTCTAAAAAGGTTTCTGCATAGGCATTACTTCCATTCATGACCACGAGACCCTGGGGTTTCAATTTTCTGGCTTCTGCAATGAATTCCTTAAAAATTCTCGCCTCTTCGACACGGATCTTTGCCTCTTCCGAATTAACGGGAGCCGAAAACATCATTTGGCGCTCTAGCTGTGCCAGACTTTTCTCGATCATATCTTTTTGCTTTTCCGCCACACTTTTACGAAATAACTGAAGGGAATTGATCTCTCCTATGGACGAAGGCCGAATGAGATTTCTATCGAAAAGATCCTTTAAGGTACATGCTTTATCCAAGACCAACGTGGAATTACCTTCAAATTCTCCTGTCAATTTTACGACGACTTGTTGAGAAAGATGCTCCGATTCCACCTCTAAAACATCACCGTCATGAACACTTACCTGATGGCACTGATTCCACTCAATACGGCTCTGAAAGACCTGCCCATCAGCCCGATGGGCCAACAAGACATGGGTCGCACCTGAGCGAGGGATTGCCATTTCGAGCAAACTTGAGAGATTAATGGAATCGCCTTGAAACTCAAAAGTATGCTCATGCTGCACGTGCCCCATGATGTGAACACTGCATTTCCTAGGACCTACCAGGACAATATCCCCCGTCCGCAGCTGTAAGGTCTGAATTTCTCCATGCAATAAAAAGCGGTAGAGATCGAACGTCGCCAAAACTTTCCCACCTCGCAGTAAATGGATATCCAGAAAACTCCCTTTCTGAGGATCAATGCCACCGGCACGATCGATAAAATGCAGAACGCTCTCGGAGCATATGCCGTCGTAATTACCGGGATTACGGACAAAGCCACTGACGTAAATCGAAACAGGTTTGGCCGAAGCCAATAAGGCATAGACTTGGATGTTATCGCGATAATGACGCCTAATAGCCTCATCGATAACGCGATTTAAATCCTCATTTTTCACGTTGAGAACATGAATAGGCCCCACCGTTGGGACAAAAATATTTCCCTGTGTATCGACCACAAGTTCCGATGAAAGGCTCATCGAACCCCAAATGTGCAATACGATCTGGTCGCCAATGGATATCTGATAGTCAGGATTAAAATCCTGGACATTGCGTTTCATAAAATTTCCCCGAAATAGATTCGAGCCAAAACAAGGTAAAGATCCCGGATCTATGGGGAAGGATTTTTTAGAAAGCTCTTTTTGAACCTCTCCAGAGACATCTTCAACCAACGACGTTACTACTCCGTGGAGCGAAGTTACTAACATCCCGAAATTCCAAAAAAAAAGTATACGTGGTAAATTCATGGCCGTGAAGTGATACGATGTTCATTGATAATACCGCGAATGACGCGTCCCGCAGCATATATCAAAACCGCTAACAGTGTTATATTAATGATATTGCGAATGCGACGAGGACCTATAGGCTCTATAGGTAGCGTAGCCCGTGATATTTCGATAAAGATCTTCTGTTTTTGGTTGATTTGTATGCGCGTTTCTTCAGCCAGCTTAAATAAGACCATACGCTCTTGCTCAAGGAAATCCAAGTGCGTTTTGAGATCGATATACTCAAGAGTCAGAACATTGAGCTCCTTTGAATCCGCACCCACAAGTTTTGCACTTTCTTCACATATCTGTTCCTCCATCGAAGCAATTCTTTGCTCCACCTCTTTGATCTGCGGCGCTTGAGGAGATAGATAAGCCTGCAATTCTCTTAATTGAATCTTTGCTCTCATCTTCTCTCCTTCGATATGGGAAATAGCCTTCAGTTCTGCTTCTGCGCTTATCTTAGGATCTAAAAGTCCATGCTGTGACTGGAAGGCAATCAGGTTCTGCTGTGCCGTATGGATCGATTGGCTGACCGTTATCAGTTCTCTTTCGATGGATGCAATGCGCTCCGATAAGGTTTTATGCTCCACTTCGTTGACGAAAATTTCAGCCGCTCGTAGAAGTTCTGTGACAACTGCGTGTGCCTTTTCTGGATCAAACGTCTGAAATTTAAGCTGAAAAACAGAACCATCCCGAGAAGTGTCTAAATCTATCGAATGCTGGTAAAATCGCCATAGATCCTCCCGATGGGACCAGGGACGAATTCCCAGTAACCAGTCCCTCGAATTCTGGCGAAAATAATGGCTGAGGTCCAACTTCTGCTCCACGCATTCCCACGCCTCTTGGGAGAGAAAAAATGCGTTCAGGACATCTCTTTCATTGGAACCACCTCCAATGCCTAAAAACTTTGCCGAAAATGAATCTATCACAGATCCTCGTCCGCCGCGGATCAAAAATTCACCTTGGCTTTCATAGACATCCCTCAAACATATCCATTGGTACAGCACCAATAAAAGGAAAAGGGTTCCCCAAAGTAAAAAATGGACTCTTTTGGCTATCTTTTTTTCACCCCATAAAATGGCATAAAAATCTCTTTGGAAATTTTTTTTTGGCGGCGAAGGTGAATATCTCAAGACCATATAATTTTGATAGGAATCTGTTGAAAGACAAAATTAAACCATTGCCAAGCCAGAAATCATTTTTCATTTCGGCTTGCTCTGTTCTCTTCAACCTACAGAGAATGACTAAGTATGATGTCGTCTATACCATCGAAAGCTACTCCTCTTTTGTCCATCGTAGATCTCAAAATTCATTTTACTATGGTCGACAGGGAAGTTGTCCATGGGATATCCTTCGACATTTTCTCTAAAGAAGTCGTCGCCCTTATTGGAGAGAGCGGCAGTGGAAAAAGTGTTACCGCTCTTTCGGTAACACGATTATTGCCTCCAAGGGAGGCACGTGTTTCAGGAACCATTGCTTTTCAAGGGAAAAATCTTTTGAACATTCCTCGTAAAGAACTCACGGCCATTCGTGGGCGTAAAGTTGCCTATATTTTCCAAGAGCCCGGTGCTTCGCTCAACCCATCACTGACAATTGGCTACCAAATGTCAGAAATCATACGGCATCTTCCCAAAAAGAAACGCATTCAACACATTTACAATCGATTAAAAGACGTCGGTATTATGGATACGGAACGCTGCTATCGCTCTTATCCTCATCAGCTCAGCGGTGGTATGCAACAACGCGTCATGATTGCCATGGCCATCTTGCAAGAACCTGATCTCCTCATCGCAGATGAGCCCACAACTGCCCTCGACGTTACGCTCCAAAAACAAATTCTAGATCTCCTTAAGAGCCTTCAGCAGCAGTGTGGTTTCGCCATCCTCATGATTACGCATAACCTTTTACTCGTCTCTCATTTTGCCAATAGGATACTCGTCATGTTTCGCGGAAATATTGTCGAATCAGGCGAAACCCGTGCTCTGCTGCAGGAGCAGAAGCATCCCTACACAAAGGCACTGTTTCAGTGCATCCCACGGTTCCGACACAAACATCAAACGCTGAATCCTATCGATTATGCAGAACTCGGCATCGTCTGATTTTAAAGTGAGAAATTTTTATTCGCTATGAGAATGACAAATTCTCCCTTAGCCGGAAGGTAAAGTGCTCTGTCGTTGATTTCACCCAAGGTGCGAGTGATATAGGTCTCATGCATCTTTGTCATTTCCTGGGCAATGCATGCCCAACGCGAATCACCTAATTCCTCCCTCGCTTCAGGAAGGAACTTCTCTATGCGATGGCAAGATTCATAGAAGATGATGGTATGCGGATATTCCTTATACTGTTGAAACATACGCCTCCTTATAGAGGATTTATGTGGCAAAAATCCCAAAAAGAGGAACGACATCGCCGGTAGGCCAGAGACGGAAAGAGCAGCTATGGCTGCGCTTGCTCCGGGTACCGGTAAAACTTCAATCCCCTCTCGCCGACAAGCTCTCACAAGGCGAAATCCAGGATCGCTTAATGTCGGTGTTCCCGCGTCGCTCACTAGAGCGACTTCTTTGCCTAATTTCAGTTTTTCCAATAATACATTACTTTGGCGTATCTCATGGGCACTGTTATAAATGGTTAATGGCCTGGAAATTTTATGACGGGCCAGCAGACGAGCGGTGACGCGCGTATCTTCACAGGCAATGATATCGCAATTTTTCAGAACTTCCAATGCGCGTAACGAAATATCCCCGAGATTCCCAATAGGCGTCGCTATGATGTAAAGTTTACCTGATTTATCCACACGCCAATACTATAAAAATCGTGAAAAGTAATGGAAATAGAGTACTCCTACCGGCAGCGTTAAAATGAGGCTGTCCGTAAGATCGAAAACACCTCCGATACCCGGAATCAAATTTCCTGAATCCTTTACCTGTGCCAAACGCTTTACCGTAGATTCCACTAGATCCGATAGGGCGGCAATAAGCGTAATGGGAATTGCCAGTAACAAAGCTCTCATCGGTGTAAAATTTTCTGGAAAAAATGAAGGGAAAAGCACTCTCGATCCCCACCCCACTATTAGGGAACCAAATATGACCGCTCCTACAAGTCCTTTTTGAGTTTTAGCAGGACTTAACAGTGGCGCCAATTTTTTCCCACCACAGAAGGAACCGACACAGAGACCACCAACATCGCTAAATTTAGCAACGGCAATAATCCACAATATACATGCAACCGCCGTTTTCCCTTCCCTTTTCGAGGATAAATCCTGCACCATGGCAATGGGGAAAGAGAACATCATGGGTACATAGACTAAGTTACAAATGGTCGCCACAAGACTTCCAATAATGATTCTCGGTTCCTTTTTTGAAAAAGAATGGAACGTCGTATCGACGATCGCACAGACAAATAACATCATCGAAGCCTCAATGCCGCTCATGAGAGGTGGCGAAAACCATGCTATGACGAGTAGCAAAAATCCATATACTAAACAATGATAGAGATAGGGCTCATACCCAGCTTTACGGCAGAGAAGACATAGTTCATATTGAGTTAACAAAGATGCCAAGACCAACAGTGCGACACCACCTTGGACCCCAAAAATACAGAGTATCCCGATGATGGCTGCCCATAAAATTAAAAAACTTCCTACTCTTTCCTTCATGAATTATCCCTTCGTTTTCTTTCATCATGATCCTTCTACATCCCTCCCAAACCGCCTTTGACGACTGCGATAAACCGCCATGGCCTCGTCAAAGTCCTTTTTATTAAAATCTGGCCATAAGACATTTGGGAAATAAAGCTCTGAATAGACCGACTGCAATGGTAGAAAATGACTCAGGCGCATTTCACCTGAAGTGCGTATAATGAAATCTGGATCCGGAATTCCGGCTGTGTCCAAGTAGGCTTCAAAATCCTCCCATTGGGTCAATAAGGCATTTTTATGGGATTGTTGCAGTCGCCGAACAGCCCTTAACAACTCATCCCGTCCACTGTAGTTCACTGCCAAAATGACCGTCATACCTTCAATATCCCGCGTTGACGCTTCCAGCTGACGAAGGGCACCAGCCGTCGACATCTTCAAGGAGTCAATATCTCCTATCAAATGGATTCTGATGCCCTGATCATGTAATTTTTGAGAAAAACGCCTAACATAGCGTTCAAAAAGCGACATCAATCCACCTACTTCCTCGGCCGATCGGGCATTATTTTCGACCGAAAAAACATACAGTGTCAAAAATGAAATCCCAAGCGACTTCGCATAGCCGATAATTCGCTGAACATTTTTCGCACCCTGTTGATGGCCGTACAACCTAGGCCGTCCGCGTAACTTTGCCCAACGGCCGTTGCCATCCATGATAATACCCACATGCCGAGGAATAGGTGTAATAGAAACCATAAGGGTTTTTATGAAGCAAAAGCAAGCCGTTCAGCAATTTCGAAGTCGGGAAATTATTCTCAATAGGTTCGCCCAGGAGCCTATATACATGGCTAAAATTATCGGGCCCGCGAGACTAGCTACACCAGCTATCCAGGGTGCCTCAACTGTATTCATGACCGAATCAAAAACAGCGATCATAGTCTACTTTGACGCTGCAGATTGCGAAGACATGTGGATATATCCGAGACAAACATTGAATTTCTTCAAACTCGGAAAATCCACCGATTTCGCAAATTTAGATTCGACATCATCCTTGAAAAGACAAATGCCAGCGAACGTCAAACTTTTCCATCACTGGCTCCAGTGAGCACCGTTGACGGCTGACGGGCGGGCCTGCCGCCTTTGAGCCCTTCGGGCTCTTGCCCGCTGCGCGGGCCGCGCTAAGGAAAAATGAAAGCTCCCGCTTTGCATTTTTCCCTTAGCGCAAAGGCGGCAGGCCGAATACCCACCAGTTCAGCAGAAAATAGTCATTCTCATCATTCTCTATTTAACATAGTCCTCATATCCAGTCACTTCTTCCATTGTCTTTGCAACATGAAAATTCCCATTTTCATGTTGTGGCCCGCGCAGCGGGCGATTCCTTCGGAATCCAAAGACAATGGGCCTGATTATAAGATAAATACTCGTCTTTAGGAGCTATTTTCATTTACTTCCATGGGATGATTTCCCGATCACAGGAATTGCAGCTTCTCGTGGAAGCCCGATTGGCCCAACCACATCATTATCTCGGACTCCATGAAATTCAAGCCCATGAAAAGTCTTCCGGAATGGTCATCCGAGCCTATCTCCACAATGCCAAAAACTGTACATTGCTGGGGCCCGGATGGGAAATCGCCATGGCACAGCTGCATCCTTCCGGTATTTTTGAAGCCTTCATTCCAGACATCCAGCAGCCCTTTCTTTACCAATTCCGCATCGACGACTTCCAGGGTCACACACGGATAGCACATGATCCTTACCGCTTCCTACCCACACTTTCCGCCGATGATCTTCATCTTTTCAATGAAGGAAAGCATCACCACATTCATCATAAACTAGGTGCCCATCGGGACAAAATTCAAGGCATTTGGGGTACGCGTTTCGCCGTATGGGCCCCCAATGCACAGCGCGTCTCCGTCGTGGGAAATTTCAATGCATGGGATGGGCGTTACCATCCCATGCGACTCTTGGGCAATTCCGGCATCTGGGAGCTCTTTATCCCGCACCTGGAATCCGGAGAATTCTATAAATTCGAGCTCCTCGGTGCCGATCGTCGATTACGCCTCAAAACGGATCCTTACGGTTCTCATTTCGAAGCGCCTCCTCATAATACCGCTATCGTTCCAACACCCGATTCTTTTCCATGGCAGGATTCTTCATGGATGCAGAATAGGGCCCATAAAGACCCACAGAAACAATGTATTTCAATCTACGAAATGCACTTCGATTCCTGGAGACATCACGTCGAAGCCGACTATTCTCGGCCGTACAGCTACCGCGAAATAGCCCCTATTCTGTGCAAATATCTCCAAAAGATGCACTTCACCCATGTGGAGTTCATGCCGCTGAACGAGTTCCCATTCCTCGGCTCCTGGGGCTACCAAGTAACCGGTTTTTTCGCACCCACGCAGCGCTACGGCAATCCCGATGATTTTAAATACCTCATCGATGCACTCCACCAACAGGGGATTGGTGTCCTTCTCGATTGGGTACCCGGGCATTTTCCCAAGGACGAATTCTCGCTCGCCACATTCGATGGGACATGTCTCTATGAGCATGAAGATCCGCGCCAAGGTGAGCATAAAGAATGGGGCACTTTGGTCTTCAACTACGGCCGCCACGAGGTGCGAAATTTCCTCATGGGGAGTGCCATTAACTGGTGCGATCACTTCCACATCGACGGATTGCGCATCGATGCCGTTGCCTCTATGCTCTACCATGACTACTGTCGACCATCCGATGAATGGATCCCCAACTGCTACGGAGGTAAAGAAAACATCGAGGCCATCAGCTTCCTCCGGGAGCTTAATGACGTTCTCCACGAAATGTTTCCAGGAGTAATGACCATCGCGGAAGAAGCCACGTCATTCAGCGGCGTCACGGCCCCTACTCGCCATCACGGACTCGGATTTGACTTCAAATGGAACATGGGCTGGATGCACGACACGCTCCGCTATTTCTCCTATGATCCCCTATTTCGCCGATACCATCATCATCAACTCACCTTCGGGATGCTTTACCAGTATTCGGAACACTTTATCCATGCCTTTTCCCATGACGAGATGGTCTACGGCAAGCGCTCTCTGTTGCAAAAAATGCCGGGTGATTCCATTCACCAAAAATCGAAAGAATTGCGCTCCTTATTCGGCTTCATGTGGGCATGGCCGGGAAAAAAAACGCTCTTCATGGGTGGCGAATTCGGACAATCCAATGAATGGAATTATCAGCAGAGCCTCGATTGGCATCTATTGGCCTACGATGACCATAGTGGCATCCAGCGGCTGATCATCGACCTCAATACCCTTTATAAAAAATTTTCTTTTTTGTCATTATACGACTCGGATCCTTGCGGATTTCAGTGGATCCTCTGCGATGATTTTGACCACAGTGTTTTTGCTTTTCTCCGGAAGGGAACGACAACCGAGGAATGCCTTCTCGTCGTCTGTAATTTCACACCCGTAACACACGAGCATTACCGCATCGGTGTCCCTCTGCAGGGGACATGGCAATGTATCCTCCATACGGATGCTCCCCATTATGGCGGGAACGAACTCTCCATAGCCATGGAGTATGTGACAGAAAATATTCCTTGTCATGGCCAAGATCACTCATTGGTGCTGACACTGTTCGGCACTTCGGTTGCTTTTTTTCGGCCCATGGTCTGATCCTCTGACATTGTCCTTCATCACGCAAACATCCTGAGCCCAGAGCCTCCCGCCCGCCTTTGAGCCCTTCGGGCTCTGGCCCGCTACGCGGGCCGCGGTAAAGAAAAAATGCAAAGCAAGAGCTTTCATTTTTTCTTGCCGCAAAGGCGGCGGGGCCGAAACAGGCCGAATCTACTCCATGGCATCAGCAAAGACAAGAACTTCCCTAAAGGTTCATCGTACACATCCCG
>JAIRRP010000051.1 GCA_031255915.1 Puniceicoccales bacterium
CGGCACATCGCATTGCCAGAAGTTCTACGCCGTGCTCAGTAAGGCCTTTGATGACGTTGGCACTGAGATCGTCATTCACGAAGGCGCATAGGATATTGGCTTTACCAATGAGATCGATACTGCTTTCGGATAGCCTTTGGGTGTGGTAGGTAATTTTGTATCCATAATTTTTATTTCGGGCATCGAATGAAATTCGATCGTACTCTTGGGTGCTGAAGAAGGCGATCTCCTGAATAAGATGTTTCTTGTTTAAGTGATCCATAATCCTTTTTATAAAAAATATATTCTTGAGCGAGATTTTCAATCTGAAAATGGATCTGGCTGTGGTGCCCAACGGTCGATGATGACCTTGGGCTGAGATTGAGAGAGTAGGGTTTTTCCCAGATCATCGTGATAATCGTGTTGGTAGACAATGCGACTGATTTTTACGGAAAGAAGCGATTTAATGCAATGGGTACATGGGAAATAAGTACAATAAAGGGTAGCGCCTTCGGCGGGTATGCCAAAACTGGCGCACTGCATGAGAGCATTTTGTTCCGCATGGATGGCGCGACATAGTTCAGAACGCTCCCCAGAGGGAATGCTCATCTGTTGTCGTAGACATCCCGTATCCAGGCAGTGGGGAATGCCAGGTGGGGCACCATTGTATCCCGTCGCGAGAATGCGATGCTCTTTGACGAGGAGAGCTCCAACGTGACGTCTGAGGCATGTGGAGCGATTAGCGATGAGTAGCGTTAGTTTCATGAAATAGTCATCCCAATCTTCGCGGACACCTGGAGTGGGTTTTTTGTTCATGAGGAGCCTGTTCCTATGGGGATGAGACTATGTCGATGTGTTTGGAAATGGGAAGGAAGAAATTTTCATCGGAAGTATTCGAGGTGCGGATATTTGAGATGCTGAGCCTGTGGGTATTCGGTTTACCGCCTTTGCGCTAAAGAAAAATGCAAAGCGGGAGCTTTCATTTTTCCTTAGCGCGGGCCCGCGTAGCGGGCAGGAGCCCGAAGGGCTCAAAGGCGGTAAACCCGCCAGTCAATTGGAGACGCTGCTGAGAAGTGATGCCAGATGCTGGAATTTATGTGGTCTCTATTGAAGACGATACGAAATCCCTGTTGGATGGAAATGCATTTTGGGTAAAGAGGTGTTGATTCTCGTTTTCCGCGATGTACGAAAAGAGTAATCATGATAAGCCATTCTCTCTGGCGAGATGGTATTTCTCCGTATTCTTTCAAAATTTCAAGTGGCGGTATAGAAAAAAGTTCCTTTAAGAACGACGACAGCATGAATTTTTCACGAAAATTTTTTGGTATCTCTTTCATAACATCATTCTCGCGACTCTTTGGATTGGTGAGAGATGTCGTCATGTTTGCGACTTTCGGTACCTCTCTATTTGGAGCGGCTTTCCTCTTTGCATTCACGTTACCTAACCTTTTTCGGAGGCTTTTGGGCGAGGGGGCTCTGACGTCAGCACTTATCCCCATCTTTTCACAGGAGTACCACCAAAAGGATCGTGAGGCGGCTTTCCAGCTCTTTAATCAAGTCCTTTCGTGGGCAATTCTCTTATTGGTTGGCCTTGTGGTGGCGGGTATGTTGCTACTGTGGGCACTCAGTGGTATTTCGGGTCTTGAGGAGCGATGGTCGCTCGGGTTTCGGTTGGCGATAATCCTGATGCCGTTCATGTTCTTCATTTGCTTAACGGCGTTATTCTCGGCCATTCTCAATGTTTTGGGATGTTTCTTCTTGGCGGCAGCACCGGCCATTGGGCTGAACGTGGCCATGATTGCCAGTCTGGTGATGGCCAATTGCTGTGGATTTGAACCGGCCGTGAAGGTCTATTGCCTCTCGGGTGGTGTTTTACTGGGTGGAATCATTCCAATGGTAACATTGGTGATGCAATTACGACGTCAATGTTGGCATTGGCGGTTGGATTTAGGTCCTTCTTCAGCCCTGAAAGAAGTGCGAAGGCTCTTTTTACCTGGCCTCGGAGGTGCCGCCATAACCCAATGCAATGTCGCTATTTCACGTATGCTGGCATTTTCGCTCCAGACGAATGCTATTTCTCTGCTCTACATGGCCAATCGTCTTATAGAATTACCCTTGGGGATTTTCATCATCGCCATTACGACCCTGTTCTTTCCGAGAATGGCTCGAAGTTTCGCCGTCCGGAATGATGCCGAGTTTGTTCAACAGTGCGAACGGGGTGTTTTATCGGTTTTGGTGATTAGTATTCCATCAGCGATGGGGCTTTATGTACTGGCCAAGCCCATCCTTTTGACGCTATTTTCATGGGGACAGTTCCGGGCAGTCGATGTGGCATCGGCATTGCCGATCCTGAGGATTTTTTCTCTAGCATTACCTTTTTATGCCCTTTCGACTTTTCTGACGCGAGTATATCATGCGAGAAAGAACACGCGGTTGCCCGTAAAGGCTTCTCTGTGCGCCTTTGGGGTTAATTTATCGCTAACGCTGTGGTGGATGCATGCTTTTGGAGTGCAGGGAATTGCGTGGGCGAATACCCTAGCGGTTGTATTTCAGACATTTTATCTACAGCAGCGTCTGAGTTCTTTGGGGATGGAATTTTCGCTGCGGGTCCTGGGACGGCCCATGGTGGGGATCATGATCGCTACGGCCATTATGGGAGCGACACTGTGGGTAGCTTCTGGATGTAGGTTTTGTTTCCAAAATGCTTCTCGGGCACAGCATATGGGCCTATTGGTCTGGTTTATTTTGATGGGAGTAGGTCTTTATCTTAGCATTTTGGCGATTTTAAGAGGGTATGCGATGTTTCCTTTTTTTAAGTGGTGTAGAAAATGAATTATCTATTGACGGTAGGGTACTTAGGATCACCATCTTTATGGTTTTATAGCGGGCTGTGGCGTAGTCTGGTAGCGCACTTGCATGGGGTGCAAGGGGTCAAGAGTTCGAATCTCTTCAGCCCGACCAGGTGGGTGTGGGTAGGTCGATGGCAGCGGCAGAGATGCTCTAGTCCTTATAAGATTTTTTGGTGGCATACTGAAATTTAGTGCCTCTAGAGGGTGTCGTTAAAAAAGGTTAACAAAGGGAAAAAGATGGAATGAAAAAAAGGACACATAAGAGGCATGATCTATCGAATGAATTGTGGAATAAGATGGAGAGATTGCTGCCTGGGAGGGAAGGAACAATTGGGCGGCACGGCAGAGATAATCGATTATTTATAAATGCGGTGTTTTGGATACTGAGGACTGAGGCACCCTGGAGGGACCTTCCGCCAGACTTTGGAAATTGGAAAAACACCTACCGCCGATTCAGCCGCTGGAGGGATTGCGGTGTGTGGAAAAAACTAGTCGACAATCTATGTGGCGAGCCAAACTTGAAGTGGGTGATGGTGGATTCCACGCATATCAAAGTTCACCCGCACGGCACTGGAGCAAAGGGAGGCAGTCAGGCAATGGCTCGCACAGGGGGCTCCATACGAAATTATATGTGGTCTAGATAAGGTTGGTCATCCGCTTAAAGTTATTACAATAGAAGACACAGAGCCGGATTGCAAGCGGGCATTGGAATTGGTCGAATCCATGGATGCCACTTGTGTTCTCGCTAACAAAGCCTATGATACCGATGACATCATTCTTTCCCTTTCTTCTCGTGGCATTGTTCCTATCATTCCGCCAAGGATGAATAAAAAATCCCAACGCCCTTACGATAAAAATATCTACAAAAAGCGCCACGTCATTGAAAATTTTTTCCTTAAAATGAAAGAATGGCGTTCCATTTCCACTCGATACTTTAAAAATATTCACTCCTTGAAAAGTTGATTCGCGATTTCTTCGCCGGATTTTTTTGTGAAGAGCTCCAGTGGCTCCAAGATAGGAGCATCATATTCTGTGAAATTGAATGACCAGGCACATTGCCGCATGATGAAAAATAAGCGATTTCGGACGGCGCAATCCTCCGGATAAAAATCGCGAAATCCTTTCAGGTGCTGAAACATGTTGCCCACATTTCGAGAAAAAATGACCGTTGTGGCAATGT
>JAIRRP010000034.1 GCA_031255915.1 Puniceicoccales bacterium
ATGACCGTATTTTCGTGGGAAAAACACTGCGCATTCCCCATAAAGATGAAATGGGAATTACTTCCCAAAAATCATCATTTCAAGCCGAAAAGAACCAGCCCATATCTCATTTTCAATCCTACAGTGACGGGACCTATGTCGTCCAACGTGGTGATTCTCTATTCTCCATCGCGAAGAAATTTGAAATACCGTTCTCTGAGCTGCAGGCTATCAATAACATCGATAATCCCAGAAACCTTCAAATAGGAAAAACGCTCATTATTCCTCAAAAAATTTCATCCTTCTCCATAACGCCCATCACAACCGTCACACAAACCACTAATGCGGAGATAGATATGCCTTCTTCATCGACATCTGTCGATTCAGAAACCATGATGTCTACGGCTCAAAACAATTACCCTTCTCGTTACCAGTTCATGGATGACGCTGATTTCTATGTGGATGAGAACATCGATAGTATTCCTGTCATTCAAATCAGAAAAGAGTAGAGAATAAGCATGAAAATCTCTGCCGCAGTATTTTTGGGCTAAGCATCGTCTACGCTTTTTAGGATGAATCCCAATCTCTCCTCTTACCGTCTTTTTTTTCGGCAAAGGATCACAGGGTGGGTTTTTGTTTTAAGTTTGCTGACACTGACATCTGTAGGGTTTGTCGCACTCTCCAGCGCGAGCCTTTCCTTCCTCAATAAAGAGAATTACGTTTTCAAGCAGGCCGCCTGGTTTGGATTGGCCTCAGTTGTCTTCGCGCTTACCGCATTGATCCCGCTGAAAAATCTTCAAAAATCTCTTTTCTTTTGGATACTATCTTCCTTTGGACTTCTGGCAGCCGTCCTCATTCCAGGTATTGGCAGCCTAGTAAATGGCTCGCGACGATGGATACATTTCATCGTCAATATCCAGGTCTCCGAATGCGCCAAGATAGCACTCATTCTCTGGCTTGCGGACTACATCGAAAAAAATGCAACACTGATGGATAGCCTCTGGAGAGGCTTTATCCAGCCAACCTTTATCTGCTCACTATGGGCACTTCTAGTTCTACTCGAACCGGATTATGGTACGGCTATTTTACTTCTCTCTGTGGCCGAAACACTTCTCTTTCTAGGAGGTACTAAAATACGGCATCTCCTCTTGTCAGCCTGCTCTCTTACGAGCTTCTTTACATTACTCGTCTGGCTCAATCCCGTCCGGCTTAAGCGCATCACCTCTTTTCTCGATCTCGAAGGGAACCGAAGCGATGGGGCCTACCAATTATGGCAATCCATTCTCGCCTTTGTCTCGGGAGGACTTTGGGGTCAAGGCCTCGGTTATGGGCGACAGCAGCTCGTCTATTTACCAGAAGCCCATACGGATTTCATCTATGCCGTACTGGTCGAAGAACTCGGCTTGGCCGGCGGATTGGCCATTATCGCCCTTTTTATGCTCCTATTTTTAATGGCGTTTCTGGGACTACAGCGTCAAGAGTCCATCTTCGCCAAAATTCTGGGTTATGGGGCCATTTTTATGATTATTTACCAATCGCTCATCAATATGGGAGTCGTTTCAGGATGCCTTCCGACAAAAGGCATCCCCTTGCCCTTCATCAGTTACGGTGGTTCCAATCTCATCACCGTCTATGCGCTTGGAGGCATCGTTCTCAACTCTCTTCGCCAGGAATTCTTACCGACCGAAGAAGATCCCGTAACCCCGTCGAACGCTGAATATTTTTTTGATTCCTAACGGCACTTGCATAGGCCTTCGGGTCACCGACGATAAATACCTTATAGCGTCCCCTAGAAATACCCGTGTAAAGTAGATTCCGCTGCAGCATGATGAAGTGCTGAAACAGGAGCGGCATCACCACAATGGGAAACTCACTACCTTGCGATTTATGGATACTAATCGCATAAGCCAAGGCCAAATCTCCTATCTCAGTGGTGTTTAACTCAACCACCTCTCCGTCAAAATCCACGGCTAAGCTCCGATCCGACTGTCGTATCTCTTGAATAAACCCCAGATCGCCATTAAAGATGTTCTTCTCATAGTTATTGCGCATCTGGATGACCTTATCACCCAAACGCATGCCCATCCAGGCGACCTGGCCACCATCCTGAGTATACATCGATTGGAAAATTTCATTAAAATGATCAATCCCCACACTTCCCTTATAAAGAGGTACGAGGAGTTGAATGTCTCTCTGAGGACATATATCGTACCACATGGGAAGGTAATGCGCACACAGTAGTTTCGTCTTCTCGATACAATCCTCCGGCGTTTCCACCGCTATGAAGTGAAAATCTTTCCGAGGATCTATCTCTGAGCACTTCGCATAAACCATTTCCAAAGTAGAATTTCCAGAAATGACAGCATGTGCCACGTGCACAATCGAACTCATACCTTCCTGACGAAAAACTTGCTTCAGCCGCATCACTGGAAGAGCATCCGCCTGGATCATATCGCTGAGAACATTTCCAGCCCCTACCGAAGGCAGTTGATCACTATCCCCCACGAAAAGTACACACGCCGACTCCGGTACTGCCTTGAGTAAGGCCACGACCAGCCGAGTATCCAACATACTGACCTCATCCACAATGAGATAATCTATGGCCAAAGGAAATTTCTCATCATGCAGAAATCGCCGCTCATCCGCCTTGACCTGCAAAAGCTTATGGATCGTCTTGGCCTGTATTTCCGTCGCCTCCGTCAATCTCTGCGCTGCACGGCCCGTAGGAGCTGCTAAAGCGATACGGATACGCTTAGCCTTCAAAATAGCGACCAAAGACCGCAATAATGTCGTCTTGCCGGTTCCTGGCCCACCGGTCAAAATGGAGACCTTCTTCGTCAATGCCATGTGCAATCCCTCGAGCTGTTCCTTCGCCCAGACAAAGCTCTCCTTCTCCTGAACCCATTTTAATGCCCCCTGGATATCTATGCGATCGCAATGCAACGGTTTTCCCCGCAAGAGATACTTTAGGAGGAATGCAATATTCTCTTCAGCGACCTTGAAATAGGTCAATTGCAATCGACCATTCGGAAGGAGATGAATCTTTCCATACCTCAGCAATGTATCGAGCCGAGATTCAATGGAATCATGATCGACCTGCAGAAGATTTTGCGCCGTATGGAGCAAAGCCGTTCGGTCGAGACAGGTATGACCATTCTGCTCCTCACAATCGAAGCTGTACAAAATACCGGCATCCAAACGCATCGGAGAATTTCCTGGAATGCCGATATTCTGTGCTATGGCATCAGCCGTCCTAAACCCGATCCCTGAAACTTCATGAACGAGGCGATAGGGGTCCTTTTCCAAAACTTGCCGCGCTCGTTCGCCATAAATTTTATACAATTTCTGGCATAACGACTGCGATACTCCATAGGTCTGGAGAAAGATGAAAAGGTCGCGCACATTGACCTGTTCTTTCCAGGCCTCACGTAGGTTAGCAATACGCCGTGAACCCATCCCAGGGATTTCCTTCAGCCGATGGATGTCATTGGCAAGAATTTCCAGCGTCTTCGATCCAAAATGCTTTACAATCTTCGCCGCATAGGACTTTCCGATACCGCTGATAAAACCACTCCCTAAGTAGCGTTCAATCCCATGGACATCCGATGGAAGGCATGATTGAAATGAAACCACTTCCAGCCGCTGACCATAGGTGGGATGTTGCTTCCAATCACCCGTGAGGGAAAGTGTTTCCCCACATTGGATTCCCGGCAAAGTCCCACAGAATACCACCAGAGGTCCACGGGTTGTTATCGTTCGCAATTGACCAATCGTGTAGGCATTTTCCTCATTCCTGAAAAGGATACGTTCCAAAACACCTTGTAATGTGACCGGCATGAGAGAGCTGGGCTAAGTCTGAGCGGGTGTATAAATTCTTCAATAAAAATAGAAATGGCGCGAATTTCGAAATATTCTCCCCATTCGGGCTATTTCGGGGGCCGCCTTTGCGATAAGGAAAAATGCAAAGCGGGAGCTTTCATTTTTCCTTATCGCGGCCCGCGTAGCGGGCGGGAGCCCGAAGGGCTCAAAGGCGGCCCCCCCCGCACGATCGATCGGAGACGCCATCTCGACATTGCCCAGAGCATTCAGAGACCCAAGTATAATTTCTTCCCGTGCATAAATCTCTTAAATTCACGAAAACTTTACCATCGCCAGCCCGAAGGAAACTCACTTCAGTTAGCCTCTTCTCCATGCAGAAAGAGAAATACGCCCATCGCCTATCACCTATCCAGAGACTTTGTCTGATGCCTTTCGTGTGGTTCCTGCGACTCTGGTTAAAATCTCTACGCCTCTACGGTACAGCCCAATTGGAAGCAATTCTCTATGGAGAATCTTCTCCCAAAGTTTTTACATTCTGGCACAATCGCCTATTCCCCGTCGCCCGACTCCATGGAATGTACCGCGGCACACGCTCCATTTATGGCCTCATCAGCCCCAGCAAAGACGGCGCATGGCTCTCCGGAATTTACGAACAACTGGGCATTTCCTCCCTTCGCGGTTCGAGCCAACGCGACGGACAACATGCGCTGCGGAATAGTATAAGCGCAATCCGCAATGGAGCCAGTATCGCCATCACCCCTGACGGCCCGCGCGGGCCACGTTATGTCTTCAAGCCAGGAGCGCTTTGGCTTTCACGGGAAACCCGTACATCACTCGTAGTTGTCGGTATCCATTTTCACCATGCCCTACGCCTCCGCACATGGGATGAATTCTATCTGCCGCTACCATTTTCGCGCACTTCGATTGATGCGAAGATATTGCCCACAGGAACTCCTCTCGGTTCCCGTGAAAAATCATCGCTACACACCTTCCAGAAGGCCCTCTTTGACATCAATCACCGCCAGCATTTCCAATCCTTAGAACGCAATGGACAACTTCATCCCCTCTGAATCTCCTGTTTATGAAGCCGCCAGCTACGGTCGACGACTTTGGGCAGTTTCCATGGACATGATCCTCATCCACAGCGTCGCCATGAGCCTTTTGATCTTCTGTATCCTACCCTCTTATTTTCACGACGCATGGCAAAATTTCATGCGGCTCCTACAGACCAATGCTCTGGCCACTTCGATGTCACTACTACCCTCCGAAATTATCCATATGCTGTGGATGAGCCAAAAGATAAGTTTTGCACTGACGTGGGCTTACTTCGGTTTCAGTGAATGGTTTTGGCGGGGAAGGACATTGGGAAAAGCGATCCTTGCCATTCGCAATATCTCAACCGGAACTTCCGGTCAAATACCACATCTATGGCAGCACATTCTTCGATCCTGGATAAAGTCCATTGCCCTATCCGCACCATTCCCCTTTTTTCTTCTGGATATATTGCCCCTTTGTTTTCCGAAATCTCACCGGCGTTGCCTCCACGATTGGTTGGCCCGGACCTGTGTCGCTCTGTACGACGATGAAAACAGTATCGCCCCAAGCGAGACTCCCAATTAGCTACTTCATGGCGGGGGAAGAGGGAATCGAACCCTCGACCTTCGGTTTAGAAGACCGCTGCTCTATCCACTGAGCTACTCCCCCCCCTCAATCCGTAGGCAACACAGCCTGCGAGAATCTTCTCCAAAATCAAGGAATAATCACCCGCTCCATTTGGCATCAAAATTTCCCGCAAACTTCCAAGAATATTTCTCTCACCACATCCTCAAAGTTGCCCCCCTCGATCTCACCGATTTCACGGAATTGGCGTTTTACAGGAACTTCATGAAAGTACATCTCAAAGCGGGCAATGGTGACAAATCCGATAAATCGGAGTGGGAAACCTCCAGGACCCCATAAAATAATCCTCCACATCGCCATAATCTCCCAATGGAAATTGGCTTTGCACTTGCCAAGCCTAAGGCGACCCTGATGTTGAGAACATCATATTCTATGTTCATCGACGAGGCGAAAGTACATCTCAAAGCGGGCAATGGCGGTAACGGCTGTCTGAGCTTTCGGCGGGAGAAATACCTGCCCAAAGGCGGGCCCAATGGGGGCGATGGAGGACGTGGCGGAGATGTCATTCTCGTAGCTAACCGCAATGTCAATGATCTCAGTGCGTATGCTTTTAAACCCATGGCGGAGGCCCCATCCGGAGGTCATGGTGAAGGCAATGCACGACATGGTGCCAATGGTGACCATTGCTCACTTATAGTCCCGGAGGGGACCATGGTGTATGGCCTGGAGACACAAGAACTCGTCACCGAATTGCTTCGACATGGGCAGAGTGTCACATTACTCCGTGGTGGCCGTGGTGGATTGGGAAATTTGCACTTTAAAACATCGACCCATCAAACACCTCGGGAGACGACACCGGGAGGAAAAGGGGAAGAAGGTAGGTTTCTCTTCATCCTTAAGACCATTGCCGATATCGGTCTTGTGGGCTTTCCCAATGCCGGAAAGTCCAGCTTTCTTTCGCAGATGACCGCCGCCCATAGTAAATCGGCTCCCTATCCCTTCACGACGCTCTTTCCGCAAGTGGGTGTTCTGGAAGACCCCGCGACGAAATGTCGGTTGACGATGGCCGATATTCCGGGACTCATTTCCGGAGCCCATAACAATAAAGGCCTTGGATTGCGTTTTCTACGCCACATCGAACGCTGCCAACTGCTCCTCTTCATCCTCGACATGGCCGGTGTCGATGGCCGAAAGCCATGGGAGGACTACCGTCAACTCCTGGAAGAATTGGGACATTACAGTCCCCAACTGTTGCAGAAGCGCCGATTCATCGTCGCCAACAAGATGGATATTTTCGAATCTCAGGAAAATTTAAAGCGCTTCCAAAAGGAGACAAAATTGACACCACAGCTCATTTCCTGCCGAACCGGAGAGGGATTGAAGCTCTTACAGGAAAATATTCTGGCCTCAATTTCCTAGGTATTTTACGGATTACGGAAGTTGTCATCCGACGACTCCCGCGTTTACCATGATGGCCAGTGGCTCGAACCTGGTAGAACGTTTGGGATAGGGGCATAGGATGGGAGGACTGTGGTCGAAAAAGCTGATTGTGGCCATTGATCGGCGGAGGTCCGACCGCCTTCAAGCCCGCAGGGCTTGCCCGCTACGCGGGCGGGCGGCTGGAGAAATATAACGCGGGAGCTTTATATTTCTCCAGCCGCGAAGGCGGTCGGGAACGGGACATCGAGAGACAGAATATCCTCTCATGACAAAATTCCATCAGGACTTTCGAAGCCCGATATGATTCGAGAACTGTCGGCAACCGACCGGCAACCCCGCCTTTGAGCCCTTCGGGCTCTGGCCCGCTACGCGGGCCGCGGTAAAGGAAAAATGCAAAGCGGGAGCTTTCATTTTCCCTTTACCGCAAAGGCGGGGCCGCTCGAGCATCTCCAACAGCCCCAGAACTCGCCTCTCCCTCTTTTCAGAATCTGGAGAACATTTTGTCACTCCGCACTCTGGACATACGGACGAAAAATAATCTTCTATAAGCTTCCATGGAACCTTTACCCAAAGCCTATCAACACAAGGACATCGAATCAAAGTGGTACCGCCACTGCCTGGAACACAGAGCTTTTGAGGTACCGGAGACATCTTCCGCTCCGACGTTTGCCGTCATGATGCCACCGCCCAACGTCACGGGCGTCCTTCATATGGGACACTTGCTCAATAATACGATCCAGGACATCCTCGTCCGCCGTGCTCGCCAGGAGGGCAAACGCGTGCTGTGGATACCGGGCACCGACCATGCTGGCATTGCTACCCAAACAAAGGTGGAAAAAGTCCTCGCGAAAGAGGGCCTCTCCCGACAAGCTCTGGGGCGTGAAGCATTTATCCAGCGGGTCAAGGCCTGGCGCAATAGCCACGGAGACATCATCTCCCAACAGCTCCAAAAATTGGGCATTTCTCCGGCATGGGAGCACAAGGTTCATACGTTAGACCCAGATTATAGCCGTACCGTGTTACACGGGTTCGTCGAACTTCACAAGCGAGGCTACATCTACCGCGGGAAGCGCATGATCCATTGGTGTCCCATCAGCAGGACGGCCCTCAGTGACGAGGAGGTCATCATGAAACCCCAATCGGGATTTCTTTACCATGTGCGCTATGCCGTCGTCGAGACCGTCGGGGCCTTTATCGAAGTCGCTACGACCCGCCCCGAAACGATTATGGGTGATGTGGCCATCGCCGTTCATCCCGACGATGAGCGCCATCGGGCATTGATCGGAAAACATGTCCACTCGCCCATTTTCGGTGCCACCATTTTGCCCATCATTGCCGATACGGCCGTCGACCCGACATTTGGAACCGGAGCTCTCAAAATCACACCGGCACATGATCGGGTCGATTTTGAAATTGGCCAACGGCATCATTTGCCCTTTATCGATATCTTCAATCCGGATGCCACATTGAATAACTTAGCCGGAAAGGATTTCGAAGGACTCGATCGCTTTACTGCGCGCGAAAAAGTTGTACAATTTTTGGAACAACGCGGAGCACTCGTCAAAAAATTTCCCCATGAACACCATGTCGGATTTTCCGAACGGGCCGGTGTTCCCATCGAACCGCGATTGTCCGAGCAATGGTTCCTGCGTTATCCCCAAATCGAAAAAGCCCAAAAAGTCGTTCAGGAATCTCAGATTCATTTTCGACCCCAACGTTGGGTCAAGACCTACGCCCATTGGCTGGACAATATTCAGGACTGGTGCATCAGCCGCCAACTCTGGTGGGGCCATCGCATTCCGGTGTGGTATCCCAAGGGTGGTGATCGAAACGATTTATCGAAAATTCATATCTCCATCGACGGCCCGCCAGATCCCGAAAACTGGGAGCAGGAGGAAGATGTCCTCGATACCTGGTTCTCTTCGGCCTTCTGGTGCCTGGGAACGCTAGGCTGGCCGGATCGGGAAAGATTCGAGCCCTATAAGTGCTTCTATCCCACAAACGACCTCGTCACGGGGCCGGACATCATCTTCTTCTGGGTCGCGCGGATGATCATCATGGGCCTCGAGTTCCTCGTCGGGGAAAAGGGTGATGAAGGCAGTATTCCCTTCCGCAATGTCTATTTCACGGGCATTATCCGCGATGCCAAGGGCCGCAAGATGTCCAAGAGTCTTGGCAATTCGCCGGAACCGCTGGAGCTGATCGAAAAATATGGCGCCGATGGCCTGCGCCTGGGCTTGCTTTCCATGGCGCCCCAGGGTCAAGATGTTCTCTTCGATGAAACGCGCATCGAACAGGGCCGATTCTTCTGCAATAAGCTATGGAATGCCTTCCGGTTCCGGCAAACCCATTCCTTCGACCCCAAAGAGAACCGCTCTCTGGAAACTATCCTGCGGCGCCTACGACCCAAATACATGGGATCCGCCGAACACTTCGTCCTCTCTCGTCTTCTCGAAACCAACAGAAATTGCGAACAGGCTCTAGCGGACTACGAATTCCAACCCGCATTGCTGCAGTGGATTTCCTTCTTCCGCAATGATTACTGCGACCAGTACCTCGAAATTTCCAAAACGGCGCACGAGGAATCTCACCGCACGACGACCTTGGCCGTACAGGATTTCATCCTTCGGCAGCTCCTGATTTCGCTTCACGCATGGGCTCCCTTTATTACCGAAGAGCTCTGGCAGGCTTCGGGTTATAGTCCCTATAAGACCTTACTCATGCAGACCCACCGACCGACATCCGAAGAGCTCATCGAGCAGCTACAATCCTACGGTATTGTCCTATCTCCTACCTCCGTTCAGGAGGTGCACTCCCTGCTGCAATATCTCAATGCCCTAAGGGCACTCAAGGCCCGATGTGGACAGGCATCCACACGTAACAGTCATGTGTTCTACAGAACCCAGGAAAAAGAGAGGGCCAATGTCATTGAGGGTTCTCTGCCCATTTTGCTCAAAATGGCCGGCCTGAAGCACTGCCAACGCGTTGAGGAAGCGCTGGAGCTTCCCTCCGAGACGGAATCTGAGGTTACATTCTTCCTGGATATTGCCCATCCCCTGGATGCGGAAACGGAACGCCATCGCATTCGCGATGAGCTCTCTCGGGTGGAGAAACTCATCCAACTGAACCAACAAAAACTCAAAAATCCTGATTTCACATCACGGGCACCAGCCAAAGCCATCGAGGGAGCAAGGGAACTTCTGGCGGCGCATTTAAAAAAACAGTCCGAACTCAAGGCCCTTCTCCAGAATCTGTAAGCACCACTCATGAATACTCCAAAAATTGACAAGAGAGAACGCCATGCCATTACTCCGACGCGTTCTGAGGACTATCCGGAATGGTACCAACAAGTCATTCGCGCAGCGGATTTGGCCGAAATCAGTCCGGTGCGGGGCTGTATGGTCATCAAGCCCTGGGGCTATGCCATCTGGGAACAGATGCAATCGATTCTTGATGGGATGTTCAAGGCCACAGGTCATAAAAATGCCTACTTTCCGCTCTTCATCCCACTGAGGTACTTTCAGAAAGAGGCCGAGCATGTGGCCGGTTTCGCCAAAGAATGTGCCGTGGTGACCCATACGCGTCTCGAAGCGGATGAGGATGGAAAATTACGACCGGTCTCGCCACTCGACGAGCCCCTGATCGTACGCCCGACATCCGAGACCATCATTGGGGAGATGTTCGCCCAATGGATCCATTCCTATCGCGATTTGCCGCTGCTCATCAACCAATGGGCCAATGTCGTGCGCTGGGAGATGCGCACGCGACTATTCCTCCGGACTTCCGAATTTCTCTGGCAGGAAGGCCATACGGCCCACCGCACAGCGGAAGAAGCACGGGAAGAAACGGCCCGTATGCTCGAGATTTACCGGAAATTTGCCGAAGAGGACATGGCCATGCCGGCCATCTGTGGAGAAAAATCTCCTCACGAGCGCTTTCCGGGAGCCGTCCAAACCTTTTGCATTGAAGCGATGATGCAGGATCGGAAGGCTCTTCAGGCGGGTACGTCTCACTTTCTGGGGCAGAATTT
>JAIRRP010000042.1 GCA_031255915.1 Puniceicoccales bacterium
ATCCGCTATTGCACGGCGAATTTTTTCTACTAATATCTCCAGAGGTTCTGTATAATACCGCATGTCTAAAATAAAATTTGCCTTATAACGATTGCTCTGCATAGTATTTATGTTTTTTCGAGTAGCTAGGATGAGGGGTTTATGGAAGGAATCTCTTTCTTGTCAAGCAGGAGCTCTAATTGAGTCACCCACGATGATAGATGACCGTCGATACATGCCTGTTCTGATTCCGAAAAGCGACCTAAGACATGGTCCTTCAAGTCCATCTCCGGATGCTGTTTAGGCCCAATCCCCAATCGAAATCTTACAAAACCGGGGCCAACCCGAGATAATACATCCTCTACGCCGCGATGTCCAGCACTTCCCGGACGAAATGTCACTTTTACATCTCCCAATGGGACCGTAATATCATCACAGCAGAGCACCATATTCGTACTTTTTCTTTTAAAAAATGAAAGCCATAACTGAAGACCTCTACCTGACTCATTCATGAATCCCATCGGCTTCACCAAATAACAACGCCTCCCGCACCAATCCACATCGGCATAAAAACAATGCAACTGAGCATCCGTCCGCCATGGCTGATGAGAAGCGATCAATACCCTACAGGCATCGATAAAATGAACCCCTATATTATGCCGCGTATTGCGATAAAATCCTCCCTCATTTCCAAGCCCAACGATAACATCAAGAGCCATGGAGACGATGCACCGGCTTTAGCTCTCTTTCACGACAGAAGCCGCAGCATCAGCTGTTTTCTCTTTTACAGAGGTTTCTATCTCTTCTTCCGCCGGTTTCGAACACGTTACGACCACTACCTCCGGATCTCCCAAGTATTCAATACCTTTCAGAGCCGGAAGATTTTTTACATGAATCCGTTCACCGACATGTAAGTCAGAGACATCTACTTCTATGGAATCGACGATATCGCGCAGTAGACAGCGGATAGAGATGTCATGGCGAAGTACCTCGAGCGTACCATTTTCTGATTTCACACCGACCGACTCTCCTCGAACTACGACGGGAATCGCAAACACCGATGCTTCATCCTGCGCTATTTCCTTAAAATCGATGTGCATATACTCTCCCGAAATCGCATCCTTCTGAATTTGGGCAATAGTGGCTAGCATTTTTTTCTGATGCTCATCCTCTACCTCCACAATCGCCGCACCCGTACCTCTCGTTTTCAATAAAGCACGAAAGTCACCATCCTTCACACTTAACGAGCGTGTTCCTGATCGGCCATAAATGACAGCCGGGATAATGCCCTGCACACGCAGACGGTTCATGGCATGACGCCCCCTCGTTTCCCGCGAGATGACGGATATATTTAATGATTTCATAACAAGATGAGGTTTTTATCGCCATTCCTCGCATTGAGAAAGGAAAAGACATTATCTTTCTAAAGTAATCACTTTGAAAATCAATCGAAAAACGCATATCATTTTATTCGGTGTTCTTCTAGGCACCGTCTACAAAGGCTCGATCGGGTTCACCGCCTTCGGAGCCCTCCGGGCTCCTGCCCGCTACGCGGGCTGCGGCAGGAAGAAAATGAAACTTTTCATTTTCTTCCTCCGCCGAAGGCGGCGAACCCAATACCCAACTCCTCGAAAATACCTCAGAACCTTCCTAGAGAGTATCATCAAAAAAGGTTAACAAAGGGAAAAAGAGAGGAAAGAGAGAATGGAAAAAAGGACACATAGGAGGCATGACCTATCAGATGAGTGGAACAAGATGAGAAGTTTGCTGTCTAGTTTTGACGACGCCCTCCTAAATCATCGAGTAATCGTTTTCACTTGAAACTCCTTTCTCCTTTTAGTATAGTTTCCTCTTCTTGGGAAGGAAGGTATTATGAAAGATCCCGCTGAAACAAAATGCCGTCGTAAAGTCTGTACAGCTCTAGCGAAAGATTCGGAAACAGAAATCATCGCCAACGTGGACATTGGTTGGGGGAATAAGCTCTTTATTCGCGGAGAAGGTTGTGGCCTCAGCTGGGAAAAAGGTGTCCCCATGCAGAATATCGAAAATCATCTCTGGTACTGGGAATGCCCTACTCCCTGTCCGGAAAATTTTCAATATAAGTTACTGATCAACGATCACATCTGGTCACTGGGGGAAAACCTGACCGCCAATCGGTGCACCAGAAACTCCATCGAGCCGTCCTTTTAAAATTTGAGGCAAGTTGAATCTCTTCTTCCTGATTTAATCGCAACTTTTTGGCCATCGGTTTCATCGGCATGTACTTTACCAAGATTACCCTTACCCA
The DNA here is from genome assembly GCA_031255915.1 of Puniceicoccales bacterium. Lineage (GTDB taxonomy): Bacteria > Verrucomicrobiota > Verrucomicrobiia > Opitutales > JAIRLG01 > JAIRLG01. Next base: position 2,267 of record JAIRRP010000042.1, read on the forward strand.
GATGGTGTCGTCAAAACCAAGCAGCAACCTTCTCATCTTGTTCCACAACTCATCTGATAGGCCATGTCCTCCGTGTGTCCTTTTCCATTCCTTCTTCTTTCTTCTCCTTTTCCCTTTATCTGCTTTTTATTTGACGACATTCTCTAGGGTTTCAATAGCCATCATGATTACTTCCTGCAGTTAAATAAAGGGCCTCATGTGGATAAATGTCCTCAGGTAGAAATCCATGAGGCGATGCGCTCCCAGGAGGTAACTTATGGCCCCTAGGGAGAGGAAAGGCCCGAAGGGAATTTGCGTCACCAATGTCCAGGATTTTCCATGGCGGTAATGACTGTAGAGCAGATAAGGCAGCAGGAGCAACATCCCCAAAAAACTTCCTCCGAAAATCGCAAACACGGCTCCCTGCGTTCCGAGAAAAGCGCCAATACACCCCATTAATTTTATATCCCCAAAACCAAGTGCCTCACGGCCACAGAGTTTTTCGCCCAAAATAGCTATCCACAGCAGCAGCGCCGACCCCATCAGGGCCCCTCGAAAGGCCGCGACAAAAGATGTCCACACTCCAGCATGGGGCAATAACAGCGCATTGGGGACGAGACAAGCTCCTATAAGTCCCAAAATCAGGCCTCCTAATGACAGTCCATCGGGAATTTCCATCGTGTCGAGATCGATGGTGGACATGACGACCAGAAGCGATACGAAAACGGCATTCTTAAGCCATTCCATGGGACTTCCCATGGGCCATAGGGCGAGAAAGAGCAGCGCCATCATCCCTTCCAGAAGGAGATAACGCGGAAGGATGGAAGCGCCGCAACACCGCGCCTTTCCGCGCAGACAACACCAGCTCACAATCGGAAGATTCCAATACCATGGAATAGGCGTGCCACAGCAACAGCGAGATTTTGGAAAAATGATGGATTTACCCCGAGGAATGCGCTCGATGCAGACCCCCAAAAAGCTGCCGACACAGGCCCCCAGGACGAAAACAAGAAAAGGCGTCATGGGACTCGCCACCACGAGTTGCTCAAAATGTGACAGCGTCCTCATGAAGTTATGATCAGCGATTGACCCGTCATGACTTCCGGCGGAGGAAGCCCCATTAGTTCCAAAAGCGTCGGAGCCATATCCGCCAAACGTCCTCCGGAACGAAGCTTCCAGCTGGTCATACCTTCACCCACCATATAAAGTGTCACGGGATTCAGGGTATGTTGCGTATGGGGACTCCGAGAGTCCTCATCCCACATCTGTTCGGCATTGCCATGGTCAGAAGTAATCAAGACTCGGCCATGGACTTTCGTAAGCGCCTGAAGGATACGCCCAATGCATGCATCGACCACCTGAACTGCTTTCTTGGCCGCTTCCAAGTTACCCGTATGTCCCACCATATCAGGATTCGCGAAGTTCACGATGACCAGGTCATAGGCCGGCGTCTGTCCCAAAGCTTTCACGACCGCATCGCAGACTGCTTTGGCGCTCATCTCCGGTTTTTGATCATAAGTGGCCACATCCTTTGGACTGGGGATGAGGATGCGATCCTCCAGCGGAAAAGGTTCCTCGCGATAATCGTTGAAGAAAAACGTAACGTGGGCATATTTCTCCGTCTCCGCACAGCGCAATTGCCTCAGCCCCAGCTGCGACACATAGGCACCCAAAATTTGTTCCATCTTCGGCGGTCGAGGAAAAATCACGTCGGGTACCAGACCTTTCTCGTATTCCGTCAGTGTCAAAAATTTCACCGATGGACGTTTTTTGCGGACAAAACCCTTAAAATCATCCTTTACAAAGGCCGATGTCAGTTCTCTCGGCCGGTCGCCACGGAAGTTGAAAAACAGGATGACATCGTGATCCTCAACCGTATGATTTTTCGACTTTTTGCCAATCCGACACGGCGGGATGAATTCATCCCCTTTCATCGTCTCTGATGCAGGGTTCTGGTAAAAATGCTGGAATGCTTTTTCAACGGAATCAAAATGCAAAGCATCGGCCGTATCTCCTGTCGTCAGAAAATGATAGGCCCGTTCCACGCGATCCCAACGAGAATCGCGATCCATCGCCCAGAAACGTCCCATCAGCGATACGATTTCACCGATGCCGATCTGTCGACACTGTTCCTCGATTTTTTTGGCGAATTCGATGCCGCTAAAGGGTGGCGTATCGCGCCCATCGGCGATAAAATGAAGGTAGACCTTTTTTAAGTCCGCCCTCTTGGCCAACCGCAGGAACCCATAGAGGTGCCGCAGAACCGAATGCACACCACCATCGGAACAGAGGCCCAGGAGGTGCAAGGCAGAATTTCGTCCCTGCAGTTGCTGAATGGCCGATAAAATTACTGGATTTTTTCCAAGGCTGCCATCGCCAAAGGCCTTGTCGATGCGGACGATCTCCTGATCGACGATGCGCCCAGCACCGATATTCTGGTGCCCCACTTCGCTATTGCCCATGACACCATCCGGCAAGCCCACATCGAGTCCACAAGTGGCAATGGTTGTACGCGGACAATGCTCATCTAACCACCGATGCGTCGGCGTATCCGCTCCCGTTATGGCATTGTCCCAACGAGCTTCCCGCTCACCCCAACCATCGCGAATCACCAAAACCACCGGAGCTTTGAAACGTTCCATAGTATGAAATCCTATGGAACGAAATCCCCAAAGGCGAGCTTCAACGTATTTGAATTTACCCGAATTTGATGCACACAGCATTGACATAGGATGTATAATGAGGAGCATGAGCGCCATGGCAGGCCCGAATCAGAATGATCATGATTACGAAGAAGCTAAAGCTAGAGCTCAAAAGGTACTGAAAGATAATTTTTTATCGGAACCTCCCATCCTTGCTTGGGATTTAGCGGATAATTACGGATTAGTCATTAGCTATTCCACCTTCAAGCCGGAGCATAATGATATATCGGGCTTTATAGAAGCCAAAAAGAAAACTATCTTCGTCAATTGCTTGGATTCCATGCAACGCAAAAATTTTACAATCGCTCATGAACTTGGACATTTCTTGTTGGATCATCTGAAAGATTCTGGCTACGATGCCTTATATCGAAGGCCTATAGTTGAGCAAAATGAAAAGAAACTTGAAAGTATTGCCAATTGTTTTGCTGCCAATTTGCTGGTTCCCGAAAACATCTTGCGTCAGTATATAGCTGATTATTCCTTTGCCACCAATGATCAACTATCCAGGATTTTTTGTGTTTCACCTGAAGTAATAGGGTATCGACGGAAAGATTTAAACCTCTTTTAATATGCAGCCGAATCCTGATGAGCTCGTAGAAGAAGACGATTATCAAGCTCCTGAGGTAGTCAATATTCCAAAAAAAGGTGTTCCAGTCAGAACAATGGCTTTGGAAGCTACTGGCATTGAAAAGGAAAAACTTCGAAAACTCAAAATAGAAAATGATGTTTCTGAACACAATAAATGGGTTCGTATAATTTTGATCATAATTCTGACGATTATATCTTTTTTATGGTTAATTTTCACCGACGTTGTGGTCATCTTTTTAGCTAAAGGTCGTTGGTCTCTGGCCAATGCCGTCGCCATATCCTTTATTACTTCTTCATTGGCGACCGTTGTAGGTCTATGGGCCATCGGGCTCAAGTATTTCTTCTTCACCTTGAGAGATCCTTTATTCGGCATTGGCATTAAAAAATAGATATTTCAAAGAACATCGCGAAGATTTATAAGCCATTACGGAACATTGAGATGTTTCACGGAATTGCATTTTACGGAGTGGAAATTTTGTCCTATGGAAGAGAACCCTAAAGAACGGAAATTTTCTAGGATAAAACATATCCCAAAATCGAACTTTAAAGACAAGGATGTTGCTCTAAATCAAGGCAATAGATAACAGGTGGCGTTTTAAAAATTTAAGCTACATAAAACCCGCACCACATTGGCACTACTCGTCTAGTTCTTGAGGATAGGCAATCAATGTTGTCTCGACGATATGCGGTCCGCCCATTTGCTTCCGTATCAGAAATTTGTAATTCAGTCCCCAGGACTCCAGCATCGGCTTCATCTCGAAAAATTGCTCAGGATTATGATATATACAAAAAACTAGCACAGGTCGGTCGCGAGTAATGATATTTTTCGCTCCTCTCAGCATATCCATTTCTGCGCCTTCAATGTCCGCCTTGATATATCCCAGCTTTCCCCGATTCCCACTCTCAAAAAACGAATCCAAAGTAATGGTCTTTACCCGATTGTCTCCAGAGTAAAAAAGAGAATTCCCTTCGCCTCCCATATCGTCATAAGATAAATAACCTTCCTGAGAAGATAAAGCATAGGGGATAATTTCGATTAATCCTTTATCATTGGCCGTATTCTGTCGTAGTTGGGGCAAACTTTTCTGGGATATTTCGAAGGAATAAATCTTAGATGGTTGATATTTTCTCAGCACCAACGCTGAATCGCCAATCCAAGCTCCTGCATCGATGAAACTTTTTCCTTTAATGTAATCTTTTACCGATTGCGGAAGGGCCTTAAGACCATGTTCGTAGACCAATGATTCACTGCCTCCTATGGCGCCTTTTGCCCGGAGCACCTTCAAAACGGCCTGCTCATGCCGCAAAATTTCTATTTCTTTCGGCAGCATCAGATTTTCCTGATTCTCACAGAGGAAATTTTCAGCAAAAACACTTCTTCTGTTTGGGTAGTTCAGGATGAACTCCAAATCTCGATCGATGATGGCCGAAGACGCCCCATCCAGTCCCGATTTTAATTCTTTCAGACGTTCCGGAATATTGTTCTCCAACAAGTAACGCTTAAAATCACCTCCCAGCGTATTTTCGGCCGTAGGAGATCGACCTATCCGATGGGCACATTGAGCCAGAGCAGTTCTATCCCTTACGATATGCTTCAATCGCCAGTAGCAACGATAAGTCACGAGACTTGGAACCAACAGCAAAAACCCGAAAGCAACAGCGGGACTAAAACCTTTACCTAAATTCCTATCTCTGGTTATCATTTTTATTAAAAATCAACTTAAGCCAATATAACTATGGAAAGTAATGCACTGACAAGCATGAAAAACGAAAGCGTTTCTGTAATTTTAGGCTTCGCGCCTAACAAGGCCCAAAAATAAACTTATCGGCTGATTCTTCGTTACTCATCCAGCTCCTTCGGATAGGCGATGAGGGTGGTTTCATCGAGAATGGGTTTCGGATTATATCTTCGGATGAAAAATTTGTAGCCCAAATTCCATGATTCCAAATAAGGTTTCATCTCGAAGAATTGTTTTGGATTATGGTAAATGCTCAGTGACAACAAAGGTCTATCACGCATGATTTGCTTCCGAGCTCCGGCCAGTATTTCCATCTCGGCACCTTCGGTATCTGCCTTTAAAAGTCCCAGTGTTTCAGAGGCTTTTGTTTCCCAAAAAGTATCTAGAGAGATGGTTTCTATTTTTTCCTCTCCTGGCCTAAAAACAGAATTGGTAGCATCGCCTGTGTCGCGAAAAGACAAGAAGGTTTTGTGAGAAAAAAGAGCCATTGGGATGACATCTATTATATCCCTATCATTGGCTGTATTCTGTCGCAATTTTTGTAAATTTACAGGAGATATTTCAAAGGAATAGATTTTAGAGGGCTTGTACTTCTTAAAAACCAATGCCGAAGAACCATCATAAGCTCCAGCATCCACAAAGGCTTTACCGGTGATATAATCTAAAACAGCTTTCGGAAGCTCCTTCAGCCCATGCTCGAAGAGTGCCGTAGGATAGTCGCCACTAATGCCACGCTTTTGCAATGCGCACCACTTTCGATGCTTCGAATGCAAATCCTTTACTTCAGCCGGCGTGAGAAAAACCTCTTCATTTTTACAAAAATATGCTTTAGCAAAAAGACTTCCCGCATCGGGATAATTGAGTATATAATTCAAATTTCTGTCAATAGCAGCTTGAGATTTACGATCTAAACCTGCTTTAAGTGCTTTCAATCGCGCCGGCATATCATTTTCAAGCAGGTAATGCTTAAAGTTTCCATTGAGATGATTAGGCATCACTCTCGTTCATGCAGCCGGATAATAGGCTTTTCCGTTGAATACTAGAAATGGAATAGGAGCTATATCGGTCATAATAGATGAATTTTTCAATGAAAGAAACGTGATGACTGAAAAAAAGAATTCTTCTGAAAAGAAAATTTTGCGTAATTGTGCTTTAAAAGATATTAAAATACCTGCATTTTCAAACACCATTTCCACTCAATGAGCGAACTTGCCATCTTTTAATCTCCTGCCAGCTCCGCCAAACCTCAAGAGCTTGGCGGAGCATAATACTGGCAACAACCTACTCTCGCACGGCAACGGGGCCGCACTACCATCGGCGGTTGAGGGCTTAACGGGCGTGTTCGGAATGGGAACGTGTGTTTCCCCTCACCTATGATCACCAGAAACCTTCTGTGAACCTCTCAACTTTAGCCATTCACACCGCATCCGTCTTCCGCAGAAGACACGATGTGCACAGATTATAAAAATTTTGATTTTAATGCATTGGGAAAAACAACAAAATGTCTTCAAAAAAACGACATTCTTCTGTAATCGACGAGAAAGAAAAAATTTTCGAGTCATTAGTATCGCTTAGCTCAACACCTTGCGGCGCTTACACATGCGACCTATCAACCTGATGGTCTATCAGGACTCTTTCGAGGATCAAGTCCTCAAGGAAATCTTATCTTGGGAAGAGCTTGGCGCTTAGATGCTTTCAGCGCTTATCTCGTCCGAACTTAGCTACCCAGCACTACTGCTGACGCAATAACTGGAATACCAGCGGTTCGTCATTTCCGGTCCTCTCGTACTAGGAAATGAACCCCTCAAATTTCCAACGCCCACAGCGGATAGAGAACCAAACTGTCTCACGACGTTTTGAACCCAGCTCGCGTGCCACTTTAATCGGCGAACAGCCGAACCCTTGGGACCTTCTCCAGCCCCAGGATGTGACGGGCCGACATCGAGGTGCCAAACAGCGCCGTCGCTATGAACGCTTGGGCGCTATCAGCCTGTTATCCCTAGGGTACCTTTTATCCTTTAAGCGATGGCAGTTCCATTTCCAACCACCGGATCACTTGAACCTGCTTTCGCAACTGCTCGACTTGTAGGTCTCACAGTAAAGCTTCCTTCTACTCATGTGCTCAACTATCGATTGCCAACCGATATGAGGAAACCTTCGTAATCCTCCGTTATTCTTTAGGAGGAGACCGCCCCAGTCAAACTGACCCCCTAGCACTGTTCCCCGCCCAGCTCATGGGTCGAGGTTAGATACCTAACGATTAAAAAGTGGTATTTCACCGTTGACTCCGCACTACCCTGAAGTAGCGCCTCAAAGTCTCCCACCTATCCTACGTAGTAAAGGTCAAATAACAATACCAGGTTACAGTAAAGGTCCATAGGGTCTTTCCGTCCTGCTGCGGGAACGCGGCATCTTGACCGCGACTACAATTTCGCTGAGCGTCTCCCTGAGACAGTGCCCAACTCGTTACACGATTCGTGCAGGTCGGAACTTACCCGACAAGGAATTTCGCTACCTTAGGACCGTTATAGTTACGGCCGACATTCACGGGGGCTTAGACCCAAAGCTTGCACCTCAGGCTTTCACCTTTCCGCATTGGTCACGTGTCACTCCCTATACATCGTCTTTCGACTTAGCAGAGAGCTATGTTTTTGATAAACAGTCGGTTGGGCCTCTTTACTGTGACCCGCTTACGCGGGTGCCTCTTCTACCGAAGATACAAGGCAAATTTGCCGAGTTCCTTGGGGAGGTTTAACTCACGCGCCTTAGAATATTCATCTCGAACACCTGTGTCGGTTTGCGGTACGAGCACCCCATATACTCTCAACGAAGCTTTTCTTGGAAGTACGACCTCCTCTGATCCCCTTTGGCCGTAGCCTCAGAGTCCCATCATGCCTCAGCCTTATGTTCAGCGGATTTTCCTACCGAACAGCCCTGGCATTTGGACGCGGACATTCGACACCGCGCCAGACTAGCCCTCTCCGTCACTCCGAAGATGATAACGCATATAAGGTGGTACAGGAATATTAACCTGTTGTGCATCGACTACTCCTTTTCGGCCTCGTCTTAGCTCTCGACTAACCCTGGGAGGACGACCCTTGCCCAGGAAACCTTGTCCTTACGGCGACACGGATTCTCACCGTGTTTATCGCTACTTATGTCTGGATACTCACTTCTAACGCGTCCACCGTCAGTTGCCCTTCCGGCTTCAGCCACGTTAGAACGCTCTTCTACCACTTGCTTACGCAAGTCCGCAATTTCGGCACATCACTTGAGTCCCGATCATCTTCGGCGCAAATCCACTCGATAGGTCAGCTATTACGCACTGTTTAAATGGTGGCTGCTTCTAAGCCAACATCCCTATTGTCCGCGTGAATTCACCTCCTTTATTCCACTTAGCAATGATTTAGGGGCCTTAATCGACGGTCTGGGCTCTTTCCCTCTCGACCATGAAGCTTATCCCCCACGGTCTGACTCCCATGCTACACTCATTGGTATTCGGAGTTTGATAAGGGTTGGTATCCTGGTGTGGACCCTAACCTTTTCAGTGCTCTACCCTCAATGATAAGCGCACAAGGCTATACCTAAATATATTTCGAAGAGAACCAGCTATTACGGGGTTTGATTAGTCTTTCGCTCCTACCCACAGCTCATCCGAGGACGTCTCAAGGTCCACCG
>JAIRRP010000059.1 GCA_031255915.1 Puniceicoccales bacterium
CTCTCGACAGTAGGCTGGAGTACAGAGTCATTACCAAAAACGCGAGCACATCCTCCCCCTTCGGAGAGCTCCCCCCGTAAGCACCGTCTCCGTCCAACGGGCGGGTTTGCCGCCTTTGAGCCCTTCGGGCTCATGCCCGCTACGCGGGCCGCGGTAAGAAAAAATGAAAGCTCCCGCTTTGCATTTTTCCTTACCGCAAAGGCGGCAAACCGAATCCTCCCTACCTCACGCATAGCATCCCAGTTCCACCATAATATTCTTTACCTGCAAGACATCACTATTTCCCTTAAGATAATGCCGAATGGCGGATTCCCGCATCGGCTTCAGCCCATCCCGAGCAAACCTTTCGCGTAAAACATCTTCACCAGCATAGCGATGAATGAGCTCCCTCCAATCGGCATCGATGGGTAAAATTTCATAAGCAGCCATACGTCCCCTATAACCCGTATACAGACAATGCGGGCATCCCACTGCCCTGTAGGTGGTCACAGCAGCTTGAATACTCTCCACATAACCCGATCGACGTAAAAAATCTTCATGACATGGAACTCTCTGAGCACACTCCTGACATAATTTCTGGACCAAGCGCTGGGACAAAATTCCACGCAATGTAGCGGCGATGAGATAAGCGGGGATACCCAAATCCACCAAACGCGTCACGGCATTAATCGTATCCCTCGCATGTATCGTCGACAAAACCAAATGCCCCGTTAGAGCGGCACGCACAGCCATCTCCGCCGTCTCTTTATCCCGAATTTCCCCCACAAAGATGACATTGGGCGCCTGCCGCAACATGGCCCTCAACACACGGGCAAACGTCATGCCAATCGCCTCATTAACCGCCACCTGATTCACGCCATGGATCTGGTATTCCACAGGATCTTCGACCGTTAATACCTTTCTTTCCGGTGAAGAAATACTCTGAATCATTGAATACAACGTCGTCGACTTTCCGGAACCGGTGGGCCCTGCCACCAAAACCATCCCATTGGAAGCATTCATCAGCCGATCGATCTCCATGGCCTGTTTCCCTGAAGCACCTAAAGACAAAAGATCGATGGTCTTGTCGCCGTGATCGAGAATGCGCAACACGACGCTTTCTCCCCAGTAACTGGGAAGAATCGAAACGCGAAAATCGAAGGATTGATCTCCATTTTCGAATGCAAAACGACCATCTTGAGGTATGCGTCGTTCATCTAAACGCAGACGAGCGAGCAACTTAATACAAGCCACTAGGCCATCGTGAAGATTCGTAGGGACATCCGTAATTTTTTTTAGAACACCATCGATGCGGTAGCGCACGACAAGCGATTCACGAAAACACTCGAAGTGAATATCGGAGGCCCTCATGGCAATGGCTCGTCGTAACCAATAATCCAAAAATGCCTCCGGAGTAGAATAGATAATTTCCTGACGAGGGCCCTTGCTCCGCATGCTTTCACGGGGTAAAACAGGCAATTCGTACACCACCCGCTTTTCAGAGAAAAGTTCAAGCAATTCCTGCCATATCCCCATAACCTACATCTTCTAATATAAGTTCATCCTACTGGTCTGGCAATCCACATCAAGGGCGATTATCTTCCGGTATCCATTGAAAATTGAAGGATTTCAGGCTTCTCCCAGGGTGAAAATGCATTGCTCTGTCCTTTGAGGTTCTGTTGCCCGCCGCCTTTGCGGTAAGGAAAAAATGCAAAGCGGGAGCTTTCATTTTTTCTTACCGCAGCCCGCACAGCGGGCAGGAGCCCTCTGGGCTCCAAAGGCGGCCGAATTCACCGACCCCATCGCCAATTCCATTCGAACTGTGCCCAAGGGCATTTCCTCCCAAAGTCTTTATCCATTTGTCCGAAAGAAAAATTTCCGACCTATATCTCGGAGAAATTCAGCTGAAAATTGGGCAATTTTCCACCGTCACGAATTGCTTGATATACCGGGCACGCTCAGCATCCTCCTGTTCGGACTGAAAATTCTCTGTTTCTGCCCATAGCCACAACGTCCCTCTTAGCAAATGACGAGCATGATGATCGATGATCGCCCGCAACTTCTCAGGACACCATCCGATATCCACACCTAATCTTAGACTGGAAAGGCAATAGAGCGCTTCTGAAGCCGGGAGTAATTGGCACGAGAACAAAGTACCCCATGCACGGCTCACACGATCCCAAATTTTTAATTTCTGTTTTTCCAAAAGCTGATTCCGCACATCCCGTTCCTTAGCTGCGATGAGAAGGATAGCTTCCCTCAAAACAATCAGCGCCTCCTTAGGCAAAGTTTTGGACGATCTATCGTAAAAAATTTTTACGACAGGGACAAATTCTAAAGAGACAAATCGATACTCCGAACACCATTTTAGGCCCAGAGGTTGTAACGCCCCAACCACCTCATCATAACATCCGCTTTCCATAATGGCCGGGATATGCAGCGTGACAGAAATGCATAAACCACTACCCCATTCGCCCAAATCGGAAGCCAGATACCCAAAAACAGGAGAAAAAGCATACTTTAGATTCGTGAAGGACGATTCCCATCGAGATACCTGTTTCCATAACCTTTCTAGACACAAGCCTTCCCAAAACAAATTCCAGCAGATATGATGGTTGCCGCAAAGCCATACACTGGCAGAGCCATCATCCACCAAGAGTAAATGGCTCCCATCATAGGAAGCAGTATCTAGAACGGAAATATGGCCCCATTCCTGTAATGCCATCCGTTCTTCTTCCACTAAAGTATCGAGCTTCCAGCATAAACTTCTACGAAAAGCTGAAGTTCTCCGCATGCGTGCCATGATCTTCTCGCTTATCTCTTTACGCTCCATTGGGCCTAGGCGTTCTGGGAAAGGAATATCCTGTAGATTTCTCGATAGGTGAAGTGCTGAACGCAACACAACCGAATCGCCACCAGAAAACCCTTCTTTCCGGAACTGTCGCTTCGACCAATAATCCCTAAGAGAGCTCACGGATTCTTTTGCTCCAATTGACGAATACGGTCCCGTAGTATAGCTGCGGCCTCAAACTGTTCTCTATAAACTGCCCGCTTTAACTGCGATTTCAAGAGAGATAACATATCATAATCCCAGGAAGTTTCTCCAGAAATAGTCAAATTAAAGATATAATCACGGCTTTGTGTAGCCATTTCCCGAGAAAGTTCGCCAGCACCATGAGAACTCTTACGGCAACGCTCCAACATCGGCTGTAATGATGACAATTCCTCTAGACAACGGCCACAACCCACATGTCCCACATTTAAGACTTCCCTCCAAATCATCCCACAGCACGAACAATTCTCCGTAAAAATGCTCCCTGAAGCAGGGGACAATTCAAAGAGCTTCACAAAATCATCCGCTGTAGAGAGATCGTACGGTTGCAGACAATCAGCGCATATGTCCATATGCATAATCGCTTCGTAACCGGTGCGCACCAAACGCAGTTGCGCCGGACCTCCACAAAGATGACACTTTCTAAGTTCTCCCACAATGACACGCGGTACTAAATAAAAACCTTTTTAGGGTCAATGTCGGATACGTTTTAAATTAGCCTCATACCTTTGAATACCATCCGCAACGGCGTCAGCAAACTTTTTGCGATTGCTTGGGTCTACATAATAAGAAAAATCCCTCCCATTCGTCATAAAGCCAACTTCGATCAGTATTGAAGAGCAAAGACTTCCTGTCCTTCTTAAAACGTAAAAGTTGCCCAATTTAATCCCTCGAAAATCGGAGGACAGCTTTTTTATATTGGAGCTGATATCATATGCCAATATAATATTCCATGGGCTGAATATACCCGTAAAGGGCACGAAAATCTCGCAGCCACTAGCATTGCTGTTTTTGCACGCATTGAAATGGATACTGACAAAGATATTCGCCTTCACTTCTCTCGCCTTTTCCACACGATGAAGTAAAGAGACGTACCTGTCTTGATCTCTGGTTAAAACAACGCGATAATTAAGTTGCTCCAGCCTCTCCTTTACATGTTTAACGACATCTAACGTCCAAACCTTTTCGCTTATCCCTCGAGCGGAAGTACCTGCATCATTTCCTCCATGTCCGGCATCTAACACGATGGTCTTCAAGGAAGGGATTGCCGATGCGATCCGCTGGGGATGAAGAAGTGGTTCGATTTTAGAAACGAAGTCGTTCTTAGTGATATAAAGTTGCTGCTTCTCCCAAAAAAAAGGAGCGTTGAGGAATATTTTACAGCCATTATAAAGGAAATAGGTACCATCTTGTGTAAAATCAACGACCGCCGGTCCCATGCATATCTTTAAACTTCTGGCATCGGGTGAAGAAAAATTAGCGCCCAAAGGGGCTAGTACGGACTTTAGGGCGATATACTCCTGCCCGCCTCTCTGAATACTAGGTAGCTTATGAGGAATCGTTCTTTGAACATTACGGTTCTGTTTCCATGCCCATTTTACACCCATCGCCGTAGACGCGGCTGTACACCCGATGCAAAAAAAAACAACCAATGGCAGACAAGGCCTAAATTTTCTCATTCCTACCGCTACTTTTATTGGAACCGACCTTAAGGACTAGGGGAAATGATTGATTCCGAACCATCCGGATTAGGTGCATTTTTTTGGCTCTGTTTATGTTTATTTGCATGGGCTTTGGGAGAGAATAAAACGATAATATCACGGCCCGCCATTCGCGGTTCTCCATCAGTTGTTCCATAATCCGCAAGACTTTCTATTACCCGACGAATGATATCCATTCCGAATGCCTTGCGTTCCATCTCCCTTGCTCGGAGCGATAGCACTACTTTCAATTTATCCCCATCTTGTAGAAAGCCCATACCATGCCTTACCTTTGTCTCATAGTCATGCGCCTCGATATTGAGACGGAATTTCACTTCCTTCAGCTTGGCAGATGTGTCCTTCTGATTTTTCTGTTTTTTTCCTTCTTTATACTGGTGTTTCCCAAAATCTGTAATTTTGCATACAGGAGGATGAGCTGCCGCACTGATTTCGACCAAATCTAAGCCACAGTCCTTTGCTAGACGCAGGGCCTCGCCGATTGGCAAAATGCCCAGCTGTTTTCCTTCTGGATCGATAACCCTCACTTTTTCAGCACGGATGCGATCATTCTTCCGAACTACATCAGATCGCCCCTGCGGACGTTTACCGTACGAAGGTCTGGGTCTAAAAGGTACATTACCGGCCATGTAAAATCAAAAAGCTTTAAACTCTGTCATTAAAAAAAGACCATGAAGATTGACAATAATTTTGTCATCTGGCCTAAAAATAAGAAGATGCCAAAGGATTTTTGCCAATCCTAATTTTTTATCATTCCTGGTCATTTGCCTGCGAAGAAGACGCATTTGCCTTCTCAAACTGATTGAAAATATCACTCAAACTATTCATCTCCTGGTCACTGTGGAGTTTACTCGACGTCCGTACTTCCGCCTCAAGCTCATCGGCATCGTAATTCGCCGCTTTCATCGACAGACCAATCCGACGCTCCTCATGCTCGACCCTAATCACGCGAGCCGTTATTTCTTCGCCTAATTTTACAACACTCCCGACTTTTTCGACACGCCCTTCTCCAATTTGGCTGATGTGTACAAGGCCATCGATACCATCTTCAAGCTCTATAAATGCCCCATAAGAGGTCACTTTGCGAACCGTACCCTTCACTAACTTTCCGATAGGAAAGCGCATTTCTATTTGCTCCCAAGGATCTGTTTTCAATTGCTTGATACCCAAACTGATGCGCTGTTGCTCCGTATCAACATCCAGAACAACGGCATCTATTTTTTCTCCCTTTTTCAAAACTTCCGAAGGCGAAACCACATGTTTTGTCCAGCTGATATCCGAAACATGGATCATGCCATCGATGCCTTCCTCGAGCTCAACAAACGCTCCATAAGCCGTCACATTACGTATAATTCCATGGACATGAGCACCCACTGGATAATTATGGCGTACCATGGCCCATGGATTTTCCTCCAATTGGCGTAGGCTAAGTGATACTTTCTGGTTCTCCTTATCGATTCCCAAAACAGCTGCCTCTATCTCTTCTCCCACCTTAAGGACTTCCGTGGGCTTTACAATACGCTTTGTCCACGACATTTCCGTCACGTGAATCAGGCCTTCCACACCCTCTTCAAGTTCGATAAAAGCACCATAATGGATCACGTTTACGACTTTACCCTTCACGCGACTCCCAATAGGATAGCGTTGAACAGCATCTTCCCATGGATTGGATTTCGTCTGCTTAAGTCCCAAAGAGACGCGCCCACGATCCAGATCGATACCAATGACCATCACATCGATAGCTTCCCCCAAAGAAACTATTTCCGTCGGATGAGATACGCGCTTCCATGACATATCCGTGATGTGTAGTAACCCATCGAGTCCATCGAGATCGACGAAAACGCCATAATCCATAATATTTTTCACAACACCACGGCGCATATCCCCTACCTTAATCGTCGCCAAAAGGTTCTGGCGCTTGAGTTGACGTTCTTCTTCGATCAATTCACGACGCGAAACGACCACATTCCGCCGATCGCGATTTACTTTAACAATCTTAAAATCGTAAGTCTTTCCTATGTACTGATCTAGATCTCTCGGTGCTTGTATATCGATCTGAGAAACTGGTAAAAAGGCATCGACACCGATATTGACAATTAATCCTCCCTTGATCTTGCTCTTGATACGTCCTGTAATCACCGATCCCTCTTGACAATTTTCGATAATCAATGTCCAATTCTTTTGCTGTTCCGCCTTATCAAAAGACAGGATCGGGATCCCATTCTTATCTTCGAGTTTTTCGAGAAAAACCTCTATTTCCTCACCAACACTTATCGCATTAATATCGCCAAATTCACTCGATGGTATCAATCCTTCCGCCTTAAGACCGATGTCGACTTTTACGCAATGATCGCGAATTTCAGTTACGGTTCCCGGAATGATGGTTTCCTGCTTCAGAGTCTTTATCGGGTGTTGCGATAAAAGCTCTTCCATTATATTTGTCATGAACTAGATCTCCTTGCGGAGGGTTAAAGGTTATGGTGCTCCTCTTCATCACCTGCTACTTGTCGGTAACGAGGAAAGGCAACACGATGTGCATTTTTTACAAAAAACAAGCACTTAATACTACCACTCGGTAGCAATTTTTGATCGGGTGGACCAACGCGTTCCCATTTCGTCGGCTACGGAGCCCCGGGACGCTCGCTTTGCGAGCAAGCGGCTTCAGCCGCTTAAGCCCTCTTTGAGGGCTGTCCCGGGGCCCCACAGAAACGCCCGAACGGACAGCTCCACCTACCGCGATTGCCCAAAGCAGCACAAATTCCAAATGACCCCCATCCATCCCTAACACCCAAACCCATATCTTCGACATCTCCAACGCCTATCTCGAATTCCTAAACGCTGCTCATCGTCCGGTATGTTTATCGCCTTGGCTCCCTCCGGGAGCGCCAGCATAGCTGGCCACGACCAGTGAAAAATGCAAAGCTTCCCAGCTTTGCATTTTTCACTGTCGTCAAGGCGGTAAACCTCCAGAGTCACCTAACCATTCTCATCAGGCCGCTGATACAACGGCTTCCTTCCGCAGCTAAATTTTGAAGATTCGAAACATATTCCCATTTTCTCACACTTCGGCCCGGCCCATTGAAACAATGTCGGTGAGATATTCTTTACCAACTGGCACATGCGGTTAGCCAGTGCCCGAATTTCCCATTGAGCCCTCGCGCAACACCTCAATTGGAAGAAATTCAACAGAGATCGCGCATTGAAGGTTGCCACGAGCTTTGTCTCAACGGCGTTGGGCAATACGAAACGCGCATCTTCATTCGAGGACTCCCTATGGCAACCACTACTCTGGAGCAGTTCCCGCAAGCGCGCGTAGGTTTCACCCGCATGTTTCATGAACGCCTCATAAATCTCTTTCGCCTCTTCAATCCTCCCGATAGAAGGAGGCAGGACGTAGTCGAGTTCTTTCTCCTCGACGCAATAGCGCTGGCTCTGTTGAGAATAAGATGCCAAGCGGTGACGAACCAATTGATGCGAGCACACTCGAGAAATCCCCTCGATGGCAAAGGTGAAGCTGACGTGCTCCATAGGGGATTCATGCCCCGTCCTCAAAACATCCTGCAAAAAACGATCCCGTTCCTCGGGTGTAATAGTTCCTGCTCTTCGCTGATTCACAATAGTATCCATCACGAATCCCGAAGCATAGCACTGCCGAAATGCCGCAAATATCACATCTTCTGCATCGGGCGTGTGAGATAAAAGTTCTACGCGCAAGGTCTTCTTCACGTCGCAAAACTTATAACCTTATGGAATGATTTTAGCAAGTTTTAGCCTCTCATCCTCATCGAAATAAGGAAAAGCAGGACTTGTATCGCCCGCTGGCCATTCTCCAGTGGGCCGCCTTTGAGCCCTTCGGGCTCCCGCCCGCTACGCGGGCCGCGGTAAGGAAAAATGAAAGCTCCCGCTTTGCATTTTTCCTTATCGCAAAGGCGGCCCACCGCACCAGCTGCCAGCCATGACCACTTTCCTACTTCAAGGGTAAATCTGGAGCCACGCCAAACACGCGCACCGTCTCCACACCATTTTCCAAAATGCATCTCAAGCTGACACGACCCTCTTGTAGATCGATATCCGAGAGGATATAGAGTGCATCACCAACCGTCACGGAATCGCCGATGGCCTGAAAAACATGAGAATCTCCCGATTTCAGAGAACGAAATACAATGGTATAGACATTATCGTAATACTTTTTCTCGCGATTTAGATCGACATATTGCTCCGTTTCCTGATCAAAAATCGTCACAACAGGTTCCTGCAGTTCTATACCCTCTTCCGTCTTCATGGAGATCAGCTTAAAATCCGAAATCGATATCCTTGAGGTGGGAATAGCACTCCCTACTGTGCAACGAAAAGCATGCTGTCGCTGAAGGTCATTCAACATGATGATATAATCTTTGTAGGAAGCTTTCGCTTTAGGCTGCTCCAAAACATATCCCTCGAACTGGATGCGGTAAGGCGTTTTCTGAAAAGAGATAAACTCAAGCTCAAAGGCCAAAGGATCTGAAGTATATTCCGGCAATTCAGCCAAGAACGTCTTCCCCATGAGCGTAATTTGCGGTGGTGTAAAGAGATCGAAAACCCATGTTGGCCCTAATGCCATAGCTTCCGGCTTTCGCCATTTCTTATAAGGTGGTAAGCGATAACTTAAAATCTCATCCTTCGGCATGGGCTGCTGATGATAATCTCCTCCCTCTAGCGAGGGTAATGCTGGTATAGCATCATGATAGGAGCAGCGAAAATAAGCTTCTATGGCTACTAAAGCCATCCATGCCAATAAAACCCAAACTATCTGTTTTCGAAGCGTCATCATAAAATCAGAGGTTATTTCACGACTCTCCCCGCTTGCTCATTAAAACCAAGCCACTCCAGCGTCAGCGTGATTCTCGAATATCCCGAAGCGACGATCACCTTCGCACCATCTTTCGACTCCAGACGCTCCGCCGGTTGTACCGAAAGCCCTCGTATGACAATGGGCAATTGCTCTTTGCGGATATAATTGATGAAATTACGCAACGTCTTGGTATAATCTTCAAAGATAATCTGCACGCCCACGGAGCTCACCTTGCCCTTTTTGGAAGATAAACGGTGAAATGTTTCCATGGTGAAAGTATCCGCTTGTCCCTTGTTAGCATTATCGGAGGCTAAAGCTTCACGTTTCACCGCCACCAGATTCATCCCACGGTCCTGCGAAGAGAACAGCAAGGCTAAACTCTTCTCTATCACGTAGGCCTGTTCCCAAAGATTTTTTAAAGCTTCCTTCGGCGGCATCATCTCTTTTTTGATGAAATCTGAAAAACCGAAGCTCATCTCCGTCGGGTAGCATACGCCCAACAATCCCGCCTTTTCCCGCATGCGCTTTTCAAAGGCCGAAATGGCGAAAAAGAAATCGACTGGATTTTTCGGTACCTGCCCTTCGGGACCCAATGTAGAATTGTCGTAATAATTTTCCATGAGTCCATAAACTAATAGCTCGTAGGCATTGGCATCACTGCGCGCCTGCATCAAGGTACGGCGATTCATCGGCGGTTGCCGCTGGAGCAGTTGGGATTTATACTGCTGCAGATCCGATACTTCCTTCCGGTACCCCGCTTGAAGCATTCGTTCGTGTACGATTTGCTTCAAAAGATAACCGACCAACGATCCCCAGAGGATCGTCACCAGCAATAAAAAACCATGTCGTCGAAAGAATTTCATCACAGCGATAAAGGCGTTTTGTCATCGAGAATGAGGTCAAAACTAAACGCGATTATAAATTCATCCTTCACGAGGAGTTTCGTATTTTGAATATCCTTCGCAAAAGAGACATTCTTCATGCCCTGTAAAAATTTCACCATCTGCTGATCGCCATCCTGGGAATCCAATACCTCCGCCGTCAACAGCGTACCTTTTACGGATATCCGTGGCGGCATCTCCAATGGCCTCCATTCCAATGCATCGAACCACAATGCCTGAGTTTCCGCCAATTGCTGTCTCACGTCATCAAACCATTTCAACCAAGCATCCTGATGCCTTACCAGTGCGCAGATACGATCAGAATCCTTCCGTTTCGCCATGATCTGCTGATTTGCCTCTGCAAGAGCTTTTTCTATCTGCATGGCCTCTTCTTGAAAGGATATTAAAACCATCCTCTCGCGTTCCAAGGACTTATTTCCTGCCCTCAAGGCCATCATTCCACTCAAGAGAAATACAGAAGCAGCCAGGACAGTTCCTAAAATGAACGGCTTTGCCCGCGTGAAGAAATAATCTGCTTTCCACGGCAGAGGGATCATGTCTTTATAACATATAGAGGCTTTTTCATGATCCGCAATGACCGCCCCATAAACAGCGGTCAAGGATGGCTCCATAATAGTCTGCAATTCCTTTGGAACACGTCGTCCCCAAGTGAACTTAAAGTATTCAGAAGCGGAAATGACATGCTTACCCGCATCCGTCCATACCCGTTCCATGAGAGTATAAGCCGACAAATCATAGGCACTAATGACCACACGATGGAACTCAGCTCCCGCCATTTCACGGTACAACGCCAGTTCCGCCTGCTTGAATTTTGAATGTAAGTGCTGCCGTACTTGTGCCCCACAAACACCAAACGCCGTAGTCGGATCAGCTGCTAAAACTTCCTGCATAAGCGCCAAGTCCGTAATGGATGAGCTACCACAAGCCAGAGCAGCTTCCTGGATTTTTTTCAACAATCCCGGATAGTCGTAAGGAATGGCCATCATTTTCGCTGTCCGGCCCTTGCGAAAGCAAAGCGTCATGACATGCGCTCCGGCGTAGACGAAAAGCGTCGCCTCTTTGCAACTTATGGATTCAAAGAGCTGCAAAGACAGCAAGCTATCGATAAAAACATGACGCACGGACACATAACGTCTCGCGAGAAGTTCCAATAGAGACCCTAAAAAGGGGTATTTTGTCACAAAACAAGGCAAGTCATCATCATTTTCCTTTAAAAAGCCAGTCACAAAACCCGAAACCCACTTCGTAGAATCATTATCGCCCACCCGCATGGCCCGACGAAGCTCGAAATCGACGGCCTGTGCACAGTTCTGTTTCGATACGGAAGGAACGTTCAAACATCGAAATTTCAATGCATCACTGGGGATAATGATATGATGAATCTGCTCCCTTATACTCAAGGGGACTTTGGTCAGCCAGCCATCTAGCTTAGAAAACCAATCCGCTTCACTGGGAGCTCTTGTCTCTTCTCCCCAAATATGCGCCACACGCCACGTGCCCAACTTTTTTACCAGCTCATAAACAGCAAAGTACGACGCATGGCCCGACAGTACAAAAAACTTTCCCTTCCTCAACAAAATCCAAGTCCCAATATAGGGACGGAAGTCTATGCGATTTCTGCATAACGTCAATCCTTCCTTTACACCTCGTCCATCGCCAAAACGTAGACATAGTCCATGCTTTCAAGCCTGGGAGTACTTCGGGGGCCGCCTTTGCGGTAAGGAAAAAAATGCAAAGCGGGAGCTTTCATTTTTTCTTACCGCGGCCCGCGCAGCGGGCGGGAGCCCGAAGGGCTCAAAGGCGGCCCAGGATTCGCCCAAAACATCACTCAAAAACCAAACAGGTAAACCTTCCGTCACCACGGAACCGCACAGAACTTGCCGATCCACACTAAAATAAACCTAGCCATGACTCGAATTATCCGTCTCTTAGTATTGCCGGTGGGAAAAATTTCCTCTCCATTCCAAAACAGTGACCAGAGAAGAAAGTATTGTCATCACAGGCGTTGGCCTTACGGCTCCCAACGGAAACACTTTGGCCGAATTCCGAAACAATCTCCTCAAAGGCCATGCTCGTATCCAAACACTGGACCTGCGTTACATGGGACAAACTCCGGCTGGAATCTGCGACTTCGATCCCACATGCCACCAGAGCAAAAAAGCCATTAAAAACGGTACACGCGCCGGGAGCATCGGCATTTACTGTGCCTACGGAGCACTCCAAGATGCCGGTATTTCCCTTCTCCATTGCGACCCATCTCGCATAGGTGTCTATGTCGGCATCACAGAGCATGGAAATGTCGAAACGGAAAATGAGATCCATAATATTACCCTCTTCCAGAACGACATACGCTATTGGTCTCACCATCACAATCCCCGTACCGTTGCCAATAATCCTGCCGGAGAAATTACCATTCA
>JAIRRP010000019.1 GCA_031255915.1 Puniceicoccales bacterium
CTATGCAACACAACAGTAGCGTATCCATGTAAGTGTTTAACTTTCGGTTGCATAGCAACGACAGGTGTGTCTAACTTTCGGTTGCATAGCAACGGCGGCATTCGACCAAACACGTCACACTATTATAACTGCTTGACGCAAAAGGTATTACGCATGACAAAATAGCGGAATGCATCGGCGCCATAGTAGCGGACGTAATCGAGCGGTTGGATGATATTGCCCACGCTCTTCGACATCTTTTCGCCTGACACTAACCACCACCCATGTACCAATAATGTTTTTGGCATTTCGATACCCATAGCTCTTAGCATGCAGGGCCAATAGACCGCATGTGCTGGTGCTAAGATATCCTTGCCGATGACGTGAAAGTCCACAGGCCAATAAAGGGAAAAATCCTCCTTCCCATAACCTACGGCCGAAACGTAATTTAAAAGCGCATCGAACCATACATAGGTGACATAGCGCTCATCGAATGGCAGAGGAATTCCCCATGCAAGGCGTTCTTTGGGTCGAGAGATGCAGAGATCATTTACCTCTGCTTTTAAAAATTCCAGGACCTGTTTTGTGCGGAAATGCGGAAAGATGAAATCGGGATGTTCCTCGATGTAGGTCACCAACCATGACCGATACTTACTGAGCCGAAAAAAATAGTTCTTTTCGGAAATTTCGATAATTTCGCCAAATTCTTCCGGCCATTTACCATCGACTTTATCCTTCTCCTGCAAAAATTGCTCTGAGCGTGGGCTGTAAGATCCATGGTATTCCGCCAAGTAGATATCGCCTTTTTCGAAGAGCTTCTGCAGCACATCGCGAACCACCACCTGATGTCGTTCTTCTGTGGTCCGAACGTAGTCATTGTGGGAAATGTGAAGCAAACGACACATGTCTTGAAAATCATCGGCAACGCGATCGCAGAGTTGCTGAGGTGCGATTCCTTCTTTCTCGGCCGTTTGTTGGACCTTTTGCCCATGCTCGTCGAGTCCGGTTAAAAAATGTACCTGCTGACCACAAAGCCGTCGATAACGGGCAACAACATCAGCCAATATTTTTTCATAGGCATGCCCCATATGGGGTTTACCGTTGGCGTAGTCAATGGCGGTTGTAATGTAGAAATGCTTCATAAAGAACGAAATTTGATGTATTTCTTTTCCGAAGCAATCTTTACACAATTTTCACAAAACCTTTTTACCTCCCTCTTCCTTCGTAGGGACATTTCTTCTGTTTCCATGGAAAAGAGATCGCCATTTTGAATATACGTATTCCGTCGTACCGGCACAGAAGAGGCCTATGAAAACACCGGCCAAGACATCATGCAAGTAATGGCTATGGGAATAGATTCTAGAATATCCGACGAAACTCGCCAGAAGTAGTGCGGGAATTCCATGACGAGGACCATAGCGAAGCCATAAAAAAAAGGCACTCACAAATGCCGTCGCGGTATGGCCGGAGGGAAAGCTGTGTTTTCCGCCGTTCGGCCTTTTCCATGGCAGGGTATATTTTAGAAAATTGACGGATAAAATCGTCGCCATGCCGGCCGTAATCCAATAGGGAAGGATGGGAAAGTCATTTTTTACGAGGACGATGACCGTTACGACACATGGCAGGACGATTTCCGCCACATCGCCTGTGTTTTGGAGCCATCGAGAAGTATCCCAATGGGGGCATCGAAATGGCGATAAAATAATGGTCATGAACGTGATGGCTAATAAAAAGTGCTTCATTCCAGTGATGTGGCGCATAAGACACAAAGCGAATTTTCAGTGAACGTTAACGCTGTTCTAAAATAGGAGCACTTGACAAGCCTAGGTTCTAAAATTTCGCTGAAGGTATGTTGGAGGACAACGAATATTCTCAAAAATCTTATTTTCGTTATCGGGGCACCCCAAAGGATATCCCATCGCAGTTGTGGATACGACATCCCCAAACAGGAGCTTTATTGATCCGACGGCAATTGGAGGATAATGGCTGGGTGGATCCCAAAAGTGGCTATCATTTTCCCATTGGTGCGCAGCGAAGGATCCAAATCCTTGTGGATCTGGAGAGTTTCCAGGCGCAGGATGAAGAATTGATTTCTTACGATCCTCTAAATTTTTCTGAAAAAATAGATTATGCCCAAAAGCTTGTCGAAAATCAGAAAAAAACAGGCCTTACGGAGGCCGTTCTTTGCGGAAGCGCTTGCATGGATGGCATGAAGGTAGAGCTGGCCGTAATGGACTTCCGCTTTCTCGGTGCGAGTATGGGATCGGTTGTGGGAGAACGCATTACACGAACCATCGAGCGTGGATTGGAGAAGGGACATCCCGTCATCATTATCTCGGCATCGGGCGGAGCGCGTATGTATGAGGGGATTTTGAGCCTGATGCAAATGGCCAAGACGGCTGCCGCGCTCGCAAGGCTTGGCGAACATAAAATTCCCTTTATCTCCGTCTTGACCCATCCCACTACCGGTGGCGTAACCGCTAGCTTCGCCACACTGGGAGATATTATTTTGGCGGAACCGGGAGCATTAATCGGTTTTGCAGGACCTCGGGTCATCGAAAAGACGACGGGGCAAAAATTACCCAGTGGTTTCCAAACGGCTGAATTTCTTCTCGAGCATGGGCTCATCGATCAAATCGTCCCCCGAAACGAATTGCGAGATCGGCTGATCTATTTTCTTAAAGTGCTTTTCTACAAAGATAAAATAGCCATCTGAAATCTGGTCCTGTATGGGTGGTAAGTAAATCTGCCTCTTTTTTATTTCCAATGGATCGCTATGGATTTTCCTGATCTTGAAAAAGTCATCCATTTCCTCGACCATCGACCGGTTCATCGGCATTATTCCACGAAGGGAATTTGCCATCTTCTGGAAGAAACCCAGACGATTCGCCTTCCTTCTCATGTTATCCATGTGGCCGGTACCAATGGTAAGGGTTCTGTCTGTGCCATTTTAGCGCATGTCTATCGCCAAGCAGGATATAGCGTAGGGTTTTATTCCTCACCTCACCTCGTCGATATTCGGGAGCGAATTCAAATTTCAGGTCAATATATTTCAAAAAAAGACTTCCTGGAGCATTTCTCTAAAATACATGAAATTGCAGAGCAATGGGAAAGTGAAGATTCGGAAAATTTTATTTCGCACTTCGAATACCTGACGGCGATGGCACTTTCCTTTTTTAAGGAAAAATGTCCCGACATCGTCCTACTCGAGACCGGAATGGGCGGTCGCCATGATGCCACGACGGCGACGGTGGCCGATACGACGGTCATTACGACTATTCATTACGACCACCAGTGCCACTTGGGCCAAACGTTGGGCGAAATCGCCCATGAAAAGGCCGGCATCTTGCTCCCTCATGTGCCATTGCTGGTGGGCAATATTCCGGAAGAAGCATTCAACGTCATCCAGAAACAAGCACATGACCTAGGAGTTCCGATGATCCCTTCCCGAGCGTTCGGTATCGACGACGAAACGTGGCGCCGGCGATATGCCCCTTTACCACTCTATCAGCGAGATAATATGGCGACAGCGTGCTCTGTTGTTCAATGGCTTCAGAAAAAATTCCCGCTATCCTCGCAGATTTGGGCTCAGGCGAGTTCTCAATTTTATTGGCCATGTCGCTGGGAGCGCTTTTACAATGAAATGGCCGGGGAAATGATTCTAGATGGTGCCCATAATCTCGAAGGAGCGCAGGCCATTCTCAGGGAAATTGAAAATCACCGGGCCAACGGAACACCGTTTCAACAGCTCATTTTCGGTTCCATTGAGATGGATAGGGCTCGCCACATGCTGGCATTATTAGTGCCCCATTTTGAGGAAGTTTTCTTGGTCATAAGTGGTTATGAGCGGCACCTTTCAGGGAAAGATTTTCATTCCTGTATACCTGAAAATTTTAGGGCCAGGATCCAGATGATCACGTTGGAACAGGCCGGAAATTTTCTGGCGAAGAAGAAAAAGATATTGATCACGGGTTCGCTCTATATGTTGGGTAGCCTCCTCACCAGCTATCGGCCTTTATGGAGAAGTGTTTAGGTTTTAAGTGAGGTTTGGATGGAAAAATTGACCACCGTCTCCGGTCGACGGGCGGGTTTGCTGCCTTTGAGCCCTTCGGGCTCTGGCCCGCTGCGCGGGCCGCGGTAAGGAAAAATGAAAGCTCCCGCTTTGCATTTTCCCTTACCGCAAAGGCGGCAAACCGAATACTCCCGAGCTTGGGAGAGTCTTTAAAGTTCACGGCAATACGGTTTAGTTTTTGCACCGCCGCATCGCATCTTCCCAAAGTTCCGATGTTAACTGCGCGAGCTGGTGTTCCACCTCTTCTTGGACTTTTGCCATATCTTCTTTCCGCGGGACATTTTTCTGCCCGAAAAGGTAATACTTAATTTTAGGTTCCGTACCACTGCCGCGTACGGCAAAGCGGTAGTGATTGGCCAATGTGACGAAGAGAAAATTTTCCGAGGGAATAGTATCTCCATCCTCATCACAAATAGTACCGGACTTGAAGTCCTGAAATTGCATGACGGAAGAGCCCAAAACTTCCTTGGGAGGGGAAGTGCGATAGGAATGGAGGATATGCTGGATGCTCTTTTGGCCTTCTGCCCCATCGAAGGTGATATTGAGTACCGATTCCCCGAAGTAGCCATAATGGAGGTACAATTCATCGCGAAAATCGGCAATACTTTTCCCTTCGAGCGCCAGATCGGCCATCATCTCGCAGACCATGAGCACGGCCGCATGGGCATCTTTATCTCGAACGCGATCGCTGGCGAGGTAACCGCAGCTTTCCTCTCCGCCAAAGACGAAAAAGTGGCTCCATTGAAGCATCGCTTTTCGCCGAGCATCGCGGCCTGTTGGCCAGCGTTCGAAGGACTTCCCTGTCCAGCGCCAATGGGTAAGAAGTTCCTTTTCAGAAAGCTCATTTTCATAATGGAGGAGTTTGGCACCGATCCATTTAAAGCCCGTGAGCGTGTTCACACATCGAATGCCGTGGTGGGAGGCAATGACTTCAAGTAGGGGAGTGGTGACGAAAGTTTTTATCAGAACAGCATGGGATGTCCCTTCGGCAGGAAGCCAGCCCATCCGTTTCATCTTCCGGAGGCGAAATTCAGCCAAGAGCGCAGCGGTGGTGTTGCCGGAAAGTAATTCCATTTCGCCCTGATGATTGCGTATGCCTATGGCCATGCGATCGGCATCGGGATCGGTCCCCATCACGATGTCGCATTGCTGTTCGTTGGCTTTTTGGATAGCCAATTGCATCGTGGCGGCATACTCGGGATTCGGAGAAGCTACCGTTGGGAAGCGTGGATCTGGAGGCATTTGCTCATCGACATAGCTTACATCTATCCCGTATTTCGCGAATAAAGTCTTGGCTACATGAGTGCCTGTGCCATGGATGGGTGTGTAGATGATTTTCGGTGAGTGTCGTTGAAAGATGGTCTCGTCGAGAAGATTTTCATGGAGTGCCTCAAGGTAGTGCTCTTCGATACTTGAAGTAACCGTCTGAATTTTTGCAGAAGGTTTCAGCCGTGGCAAGAGGTCTAGAATTTTTCCGAGAGAAATAGATTGGTAATACTCGATAACACCAGAAGCATGGGGATCGATCATTTGGGCTCCATCGCTGAAATAGGCCTTATAGCCATTGTCGTAGGAAGGGTTATGGCTGGCGGTGATGACAACTCCGGCCGTCGTTCCGAGTTCTCGAGCGGTAAAGCTCAGCTGAGGAGTCGACCGAGGTCCATCGAATACATAGCAGATTCCTCCCTGAAATGCCCAAACTTGGGCTACCAATTGGCAGAAATAGGAAGAAAAGTGACGTACGTCGTGGGCGACAACCAAGGTGGGAGAGGTTAAAGTTTCTTCCTCGTCAATGGCTGGGCAAGAAATGCAATAGCGATAAAGGGCCAATGTCGCGCGGATGATGTTGAAGTCGTTGAGGTAAGCCGTTCCAATGCCGGGATGCTCAGAAGTTCCTTGGGAAGAAAGTATGCCTTTTTCGGCACTGGTGGAAACCTTACCTATGGTGCGACCTCTCAAACCACCTGTTCCAAAACAAAGTTCCTTATGAAACCTGGTTTTCAACTCTTCCCATTCCGCTTGTTGGAGTAATTCTTCAAGAGAATTTCTTGCCCAAAGTGGTAATTTAGGTTCATCGAGCCAACCTTGTATACGATCGGCAATTTCCTGCGTTAGGAGATTCTTTTCAACGGCGGCCTGAAGTGGATGCATAGCGTTTCGTTCTTTACCAGAGATTCTTTTGTAAGAAAGAATGGCAGGAACACCACCTTATTCCGAAGAGCTGCCGGAGGTTGGCACCTTCACAGTGCGTTGACTCCTATTGAGTTTACCTGCAGAATGAAATTCTGCTTCCTCCATCTTCCTTAAGCTTCCAAGATGAGGTGTGTTTTCGAAATGCTATTCGATATAAGTTCCTTCACTAATGGTCGGTTTAGGCGATAAAGCTGCCCATTTCTCAAGAAAAGTTCGTTTATTATCGGCGAATAGAGGACTGATTTCGATATTAAATGGCGGAAGACCCGAAATATCTATGGGTATTTCAACACCGGCCTTGATAAGCCAATGGGCGAATAACCTCAATTGATCTTGGTGACATGTCTGAAGGGAATTCAATCCTTGAGCGTTTTTAACAGGACTAAAAACGTGTTCGCGCTCCGCTTCGAGCAAGAGAAAGTTTTTTGCCCAAGAAAGTACATCACAGGTAGAGTGCTCGAGCTTTATGCCGTTGGGTAATTCAGGAAGGATGGGATTTCCATCATTGTCGATGGTCTGGATCTTTTTCTTCGTCATATGGAGAGGCAGCAAATGATCACCACTGCCTAGTTTTTGTATAAAACCGCGGTCAAAAATGTGTATACCAGCATTGGCAGTATGGAGCTTGAGCTTTCCGAGATCATCGTATTTCAATAATGCTTGGTCTTGTGTTAAATCGGTATGTTCGATGAAGAAGGTTTTACCTTTGCAGGTTGCGAAAATACCGACGGGTTCTTCGGGATATTTTTTGCAAATTACGCGAAAAGATACCTGTGATTTTTGCTGGATATGGAAACCGATGAAATAGGGATCAATGACATTTACGAGTGGGTTTTCAATCTGACAAAAGCTGATGATGTCGACTT
Organism: Puniceicoccales bacterium; assembly: GCA_031255915.1. Lineage (GTDB taxonomy): Bacteria > Verrucomicrobiota > Verrucomicrobiia > Opitutales > JAIRLG01 > JAIRLG01. The sequence goes on from JAIRRP010000019.1 coordinate 7,111, forward strand.
TTAGTGCCTCTAGTAGGGCAGTGGAACCGCTCTGGACGAGGGCTCGGATGGCTCCACCATGACCATCGGGCTGCATCGCAATGCGATCTTTAGCGGCCAATAGAATCTTTCCATGGAAATCAACGGATGGTGTAAGCCCCTGCTGAAAGAAGTGAATATTTTGGATGCCGAAAAAGTCTTTTTGATGAAAGAATGCAGTTGTTTCATCGTGGGTGTAATTGCTCGTCATGATGAACCAATGGATCGGTTGGCCGTACTTCTTTTCGGCAAAGCGAATTTTCTCGGCCAAAACCTGGAAGAGTGGTTTCTGGCGAATAGGAGTAACGCCTAAAAGCCCTTTGGGTGTGTTGAGTCCTAAGCGTGTGCCTCTTCCACCAGCCGTTGTAAAAACAGCCACCCTTCCTGCTGCTAAAGCAGTCTCGCCTTGGTGATAGGCTTCATCCCAGTGCAGTCGATCGCCCTCTGTCTGAGGAAGCTTGACGTAGGATGGAGGAGAGAAAGTTTTGTCTCGCGAGGTATCGGTTTGATGGTATTCCGGAAAGAGAAAAGTGCGGATGCATTCTGAAATTCTTGGGAGGTCGATTTGTTCTGCTTGTTGGATGAGGCTTGAACGCTGGTTATCGTCAAGAATATCCCAGAACTTGAAAACTTGACCTT
>JAIRRP010000025.1 GCA_031255915.1 Puniceicoccales bacterium
AAATGCAAAGCGGGAGCTTTCATTTTTCCTTACCGCGGCCCGCATAGCGGGCCAGAGCCCAAAGGGCTCAAAGGCGGCGAACCCGCCAGTCAAAATGAGACGGTGCTCGGAGGCAATGCTACCCCTTTTATTCGCCGTTGAATACTTCCACATTTGGGAGTATTTTCATTAGCATATCAGTGCACATTTTATGAAAAACCTGCATAACGGAATATTGACGAGAGACTTCGTTTAAAACATCCTGAAGGACAATCATCTCTAAGACTATGGTACATTCGAAAAAATCATCGACCTCATCACAGTCACATCGCGTACCACCCTACAGCATAGATTTCGAACAGGCATTGCTGGCCAGCTGCATTTTAGAAGGCGGACAGGAAAGCATTCTGCTCTGTCTACAAGCCAATATTCAAACCGACTCCTTCTATCTGCCGGCACACCAAACCATTTTTAAAGCCATCAGCGAACTCTTCGATGAAGGGAAACCTATCTCTGAACTCATTCTATCGGAAAAGCTCTCCGGTCAAGGAGAACTTGAGAACATTGGTGGTCGCGATTACATCGACCAAATCGCCAGCCGCATCGATACCCCAGCCCATGTTCATCACTACGTCCAAAGGGTACGCGATCTTAAATTAGTCCGTCAAGTCATCCATATTTCCACCCAAAACATAGAAAATGCCTATGCTGGGGTAGATGACATCGACCAATTCATAGAACAAATCGAACAATCTGTTTTTGCCATCAGCCAGAACAGACTTTCCGACACGACGGCCCATATCCAAAAGTCCCTCGACAGCGCCGCCCAGCTGATCAGCAAAATGCTCGATCACAAGGGCAGCGTTACAGGCATACCTTCTGGGTTTATCGATCTCGATAAAATGACCTTCGGCTTTCACCCGTCCGAAATGATCGTCGTAGCTGCGCGACCTTCCATCGGAAAAACAAGCTTAGCATTGAGTTTTGCCAAAACTGCTGTTGCCCCCGAAAAGGAAGGACAAAATATTTTTCCGACGCTTTTCTTTAGTCTTGAAATGAGTGCCAACCAATTGGCAATGCGCCTACTCTGCAGCCTCTCCGGAGTGAATATGACAAAACTCAAGGACGGTCACATCTCTCGAGAAAGTCAATTGGAGCTCAATCAAATCAGCACTCGCTTCCGCAGCGCTCCGCTGTGGATCGATGAATCTGCCAACATGACCATTTTGGAAATGCGAGCCAAAGCGAGACGGCTTCACAATAAACACCCACTAGGTCTCATCATCATCGATTACCTGCAGCTCATTTCTGGCAGCGATGCCCGCGCTCCGCGCGAACAGCAAATTGCAGAAATCTCACGCGGAATCAAGGCCATGGCCAAAGAACTTTCCATCCCAGTCGTCGTGCTAAGCCAATTGAACCGAGATTCCGAAAAGGAACGACGCCAGCCTCGACTTTCCGATCTGCGCGAATCGGGATCCATTGAACAGGATGCCGACGTGGTGCTGTTATTGGCAAGGCGACGTGATGCGGACGAACTAGAGGAATTATCCAATGACACCGTCATCCGAGAGCTCATCATCGCGAAGCAGCGCAATGGCCCTGTGGGGATCATCCGCCTTGCCTTTAGAAAAAACTTAACCAAATTCGACAATTATACCGAGACACAATCTTCGTCTCTTTAGTCTTTTTATGAAATTTCGTCACCATTTTTCCTTTTTCCTAGGTCTCTTTTTCCTATTCGGTCACCTACTACAAGCTAATCCAGAAGGGAAACGCATTCAGAGTGTTGCGTTTACCTTCAAGGAAAATACGCCCACAATTCCTGAAGATTTCCTCATAGCTCACATCCTACTGAAAAAAGATGAACCCTTTAAGTCCTACCTCGCCGATCGCTCCATTCAGTCCCTTCATGCGACAAACCTCTTTTCAGGCATCGCCATCAACACCGACGAGAAAGACGACGGCATCACCGTCACATTTCAGCTCGAAACTCTGCCCAAGATTCATGCTCTCTACTTCAAGGGGAACAAAAAGATAAGTACCTCGACGCTTCTCAAAAAGATCCAGAGCCATACGGGTCAAAGCGTCCAGGAATCACGGCTTCATGAAGATGCACAACGGCTGCAAAAATTCTACCGCGAAAAGGGATTCCCCTTTATCCAGGCTGGGTACCGCATAGATACACCGGCTGTTAATGCAAATCATGAGCGCGATGTCTTTTTTCTCATCGACGAGGGATCGAAGTACCGCATACAAAAAATCGACTTCATCGGGAATGCTCCCCTTAAGCCCTCCAAACTTCATAAAGCCATGATGACAAAGACGTGGAATATCTTTTCATGGCTCACAAAACGCGGTTTTTTCCTCGACGAAATCTTTCAGCATGACCTTGAAATTTTGCAAAATATCTTCCGGGACTCCGGCTATCTCGATGTCCATATTGCCCCAGAAGAAGTCATATTCCAATATCTCCCCAAAGGGAGCCTTCGCATTCTGATCGTCATTCAGAAAGGAGAACCTTATTGCATCGGAAATATTTCTTTTCCTCAAACAGAAATTTTCAATCTCGAAGAACTTCAAAAAACCCTCGATCTAGTTCCAGGACAAATCTACTCGCCATCAGGTATTGCCGAAGCTCGTGAACGCATCCAAGATATCTATGGCTCCAAGGGCTATCTCCAGACGGAGGTCTCCCTCATCTCAACACTTTCCAATGACGAAGAACACACCATGGACCTTCAACTGGAAATTGAAGAAGGATCTCTCACATCTCTTGAAGATATCCACATCAGGGGTAACACGAAGACGAAAAACAAAGTCATTTTACGTGAACTCTCATTAGCTCCGGGAGATTCTTTGGATACCATACAAATGAGAACCAGCCAACAACGGCTGCACAATACTCATTTTTTCGAAGAAGTCATCATTCAGCCCGAAGATTGCCATTCTCTTGCCAAGAAAGATCTCTCGATTCAGGTAAAAGAGAAAAATACCGGAAAGGTATCACTGGGAGGCGCCATAAGCGCCGCTAATAATGCCATCTTATTTCTCAAAATTTCCCAACCCAATTTCGATCTTTTTGGCTCTAGGACACATTTTCAAGGCGCAGGACAAAAGTTTAATGCACAATTACAGTTGGGAACACGCAATAATTCGATATCGATGTCATTTGAAGAGCCTTGGCTCTTCGATCGCGAACTCACGTTCGGATGTGAGCTCTTCGCCACCTACGATCGATTCAAAAGTTCCGACTTCAATTATAATGGCCCATCCTACCACGAGAGGCACGTCGGGACTGAAATTTATTTCCGCAAAGCACTTTGGGAATATTGGGTCGGAAAATTCAGCTATCGCATCGAACAGCAGAGGATCGGCGATGTGGGGGACAAGGCACCATTCGAGTTAAAGCAAGATGTCGGACGCAGATCCATTTCACGGGTCGGCTTCTCCATGGAGCGCGACACCCGCGACGATCTCCTGATCCCTACACATGGTTCCTATATCCATATCAATAACGAGATTTTCGGTGGCATTTTTGGCGGTAGTACACATTTCCATCGCCTAGAAACTTTCGCCGCACGGTGGTTTTCCATCCATCCTAAAAACGAACAAATTCTTACACTTTCTGGACATTTTGGCAGCTTGAGCGCCTTCCGACATCGGAGAATCCCCTACACCGAGAGATTTTTCCTCGGCGGCAGTGATGAGATGAAGGGGTTCGGCTCGCGAGATATCGGGCCCCATGATGCAGAAGGATACGTCATCGGCGGCAATACCCTATTTCATACGTGCGCCGAATACTCCTTTGAGCTCCTTGAGCCCATACGCTTTGCTGTCTTTGGAGAGCTGGGTTACGTCAATGCCAGGAAATTTGATCTTAGTTCCAAGAACTATCACTCCGATTATGGTTTTGGCCTACGGATCCTCGTCATGGGTGCCCCTTTGAGGCTCGATTTCGGATTCCCGGCCCATAAAGCCAAAGAGACCCAAAAGCATAAAGTGCAGTTTAACTTCTCCTTCAGCACCCCTTTCTAAATACGCAGATTTTGCAGTGTCCTCTTTGCCAATCGGCGAGATCGCCTTGGCAATTTTCTTCTATCTTGTCCGTAAAGGCGATAAATGAGAACAAATTAGCCAATCCAGGCTGTCTCTTTTCATTTTCTTGCCGTTGCGGACTGTTTTTCGTCTCCGCGATCCCATCGAAGGGCACCGAAATCGCAGGTACTTGAAATCAGAGTCCAGAAGGAGATGCGAGATCGGCCTGCCGCCTTTGCGGTAAGAAAAAAATGCAAAGCGGGAGCTTTCATTTTTCCTTACCGCAGCCCGCGCAGCGGGCCAGAGCCCGAAGGGCTCAAAGGCGGCAGGCCCGCCGGGAAGACGAAAGACGGTGCTCGAAAATGGAAAATTCTCAGCTTTCACCAGGAGCACGGCACACTTTGCCGCTGCAGCCTTTTTAAATAAAAAGGCTACGTCGTTGAGAAATAACGACGGCTCCTTTCAGGAGCGCAGCGGCAAAAAACGCAACATCTGGAATCACCCTTTCGAAAATAGGAATATTACGGCTGATCCGGCTGTCCCCCTCCGGGAGCGCTCATTCTCGCACCACAATGGAGAAAAACGAAGAACCCTATCCCCACCCCAACTGGAAATATACCGCACCCTCCTGGACATCACCGGTCTTAGGCATGAATTTTTAGTCATTATGCCGAGATTCGAGATGAATCCAAAGGAGCTGAATATCGGCTGGACTCACACCGCTGATACGTGATGCCTGCCCCAAAGTTGCCGGCCTAATATGGGACAACTTCTGCCGACTCTCATTCCGGAGCCCATGAATGCGATCATAATCCATACCCTCCGCAATAGGCACGACTTCCATCTCCCTCATTTTTTCAATATGCCGCCGATCGCGCTCGATATAGCCCGCATATCCGATGCGGTAAAGCACCTCTTCCCGAATCTCCGGTGCCAGCTTCTGAAAAAAAATCGGCAAAATTTCGGCCAAACCCGCGTGATTTTGCTTCACCGCATCAGCCATCGTATACCCCTCTTGCCAATGCGTCGATTCAAGCTCCTCCACAGCCTTCTGAATAGCCCTCTGTTGCGCCTCGATACGACAAATCCTTGAAGTAGGCAGTGATCCATGGCGCTTGGCATGTTCCACCAATCTCCGCTCCGCACTGTGGTGGTTCAATAACAACCGATATTCCGCTCGGCTCGTGAACATCCGATAAGGCTCCGTGGTTCCTTTCGTCACAAGATCGTCGATGAGCACGCCGATATAGGCCTCATGACGTTTCAGAACCAATGGTGTTTCCCGTCGAACAAAGGCAACCGCATTGATACCGGCGATCATTCCCTGACCAGCTGCTTCTTCATACCCCGACGTACCATTGATCTGTCCGGCACAAAATAAGCCCGATACCACCTTAGATTCCAAAGAAGGTTTCAGTTGCGTCGGCGGCATGTAGTCATACTCCACCGCATAGGCCGGACGGAGTATACTGGCATGTTCCAGTCCGGGAATTGTTCTGAGCATCGCGTATTGAATTTCCACCGGAAGACTCGTAGAGAGGCCATTGATATACCACTCTCCGGTCGTATATCCTTCCGGCTCTAGGAACAACCGATGTTCCCGCTTATCGGGAAATTTAACGTACTTGTCCTCGATACTGGGACAATAACGCGGCCCATTTCCCACAATCTTTCCCGCATACAGCGGTGACCACTGCAATGATGCCAAGACGATTTCGCGCGTAGTATCTTGCGTATGAGTCACCCAACAGGAGCGCTGTCTCCTCGCGAGAAGATCGGATTTAAAGAGCTGCGTTCTGCCATTTTCAAAGGACGGCGGAAAAGCCGCAAAAGGAATCCCCTCTTCGCGCGTATCGTAAAATCCAAACAGGACAGGTTCTTCATCACCGAACTGTTCCTCGCATCGGGAAAAATCGATCGACGAGCCGAGAATACGCGCCGATGTACCGGTCTTCATACGCTTCAGTTCTATCCCTGCCTCACGGAGACTTTGCGACAAGGATGTGGAAGAGAAATCAGGTAACCTACCACCT
>JAIRRP010000049.1 GCA_031255915.1 Puniceicoccales bacterium
GACCGCAGTACATGCGCGATTTGCCGCAAAAGCTTCGTTGATCTCGTCGAACTGATAAAAGCGAAGCATTTTTTCGAATGGGAATTGTCCGGCTTTGTAGTATTCCAGAAGCCTGGGAATGAAGAGAGGCGGAACCGAAAATCCCGTATTCGTGGTCATCCAACTCTTGCCCTCTTTGCGTTCGCGTTCGCTCAATGTCAGCACTCCTCCAATGCCTACGCCGCAGGCCAAGGCTCCAGGGTTCAAGACTTTTCGTATTGCGTCCAACAAGCGAGAGCTTCCAGAGGTATCGAACGCGTAATCGACGCCTCCACAAGTGCCTTTTATGATTTTCGCTATGTCGGCTTTATCGCCGTCAATGCGGTGCGTTGCTCCCAATTCTGCTGCCAACTCCAGTCTGGATGGAACGCGTTCAACGGCGATGATAGGATTACAACCAGCGATACGCGCCGCCATAACCGCAGACAAACCCACGCACCCGGTTCCCAAAACGGCGATTGGGCGTCCCGGCTGGGGGTTCAGGTAATTGAAAACAGACCCGGCCCCCGTCATGATTCCACAGCCTAACGGCCCCAAGGAGCGCAAATCGAGAGAGGGATCAACTTTGATCAGAGAGTTTTGGTGGCAAACCATTTTTGCGGCAAATCCCCCCTCCCTCATGAGAGGAACGACCGGTTTCTCGTTCAAAGAAAGCGGAGTTGTTCCGTCCGGTCGCAAGCCGTTGAAATTATCATCGAAGTAATCGCATTCCCAGGTCCGGCCCTGCCGACATGCCTCGCATTCGCCGCACCAGTTGTAGGCCGTGACCACGTGATCGCCTGCCGCGAGAGTTTTGACATCCGATCCGACATGGTCCACAATCCCGCTGGCTTCGTGCCCCAGCACCATCGCGTTGGAGTAGTTTTGCTGAACCCATATATCCGTATGACAGACTCCGCAGGCAACGGTCTTGATCAACACCTCGTCTGGACGAGGTTCTTCAAGGTCAAGTTCCCGTATAACAAGTTTAGTACCTTTTCTTAAGTGCACGGCAGCTAGGGCTTTCATGGTTCCTTCTGCGCATGGTTACTGTGAAATGATTTCAATACACGAAATATGTTTAAAATGCTCATCGAATGTCACCAGCTGTGTCGATAGCGCTGCCACTCATTTATATCAACACGCCTGGTATCCTGTAAAATCGCTTCAATTTCCGAGTAACTCTCATCCGACAACGCACCTGCATAACGCAAATATGTTTTCCCAGTGTTACTCTGTGGAATGTCGTCGAGAAGCATGACGACAGCTTTTTGATTCTTCGTTGCTTGTATATGCTCCACAGGGACAAAAACGTTGCCATCAAAATATGCCTTTACTGTTTGCATGTTTGTCACCCGCCTTTTTCGCTTCAGAGCATAACATATGTAGTGGACACATACAAATCAACAACAATCAGGTTCTCTATGTTTCGCTGCCAATCCGTATAAACGCGATACTACACGCATTATAACGCACGTACTAAAATCCGAGCACGACAAACAGCAGGAAAATCAGCGCAACACCGGCTCCTACAGCCTTCAGAAGCGGCGGAAGGATATTCTTATCGCTTCCAAGGCGCAGCTTTTCAACGGACTCCCAGAACATTTCCCCGTTCAAGGACTGCTTCATGTATATCCTGAGACGCGCGATAAAAATGAAACTCGTCGTCTTTCCCGAAGCAGAGGTTCAGGACAGGGTACACCGTCGCGCTCTTCATCCAGTGAAGAAAATCGCGCAGCAGAACAACACTATCCTTATATGCTTCTATGGGAGAAATAATTTTACTTTTTTGCCCAACTGCCAACTGAGGTAGAATGTAATGAAGGTGGACCCAAGCAATCAATACCAAAAAGAAGCATGGTTATTTGGGTATTTAAGGAGGTTTAGGACGATGATAAGGGGAAACACGCAGGAATCGCCTTCAGGGCAAATAATGACTTTGGAAAGTCTACTGGCCAGGCACGACATAAAACCATCTGACAAGGTTTTTGTCGAAGAATGGACTGACGGGATATTTATACGCAAACAAAAAGCCACTATCTGGGATTTTGTTGGAAATATAAAAGCCACCGGTTCCGTCGAGGAAGAAAGAGAATCCATGATAGAAGCCGCTATCGCACACGCAATAGGCGAAGATGAAAAAGCCTGATGATTCGTCGATACAAACTATTTTGTTCGTGTCTTTGTGGCCGACGATGAAAAACAAACAGAGCAGGCTATAGCTTTGTTCGAGCGTGCCGAAGCTGGGGGCGTAAAGTTGATGACGCTGTCTCATATACTATTCGAATTGGCGTGGACTCTGTCCAGACGCTATAAAGTTTCCAAGGTGGGCTGTTGCGGCTTGCGAAATATGTCCGAGAACAGCTCAATAAAAATGTCTAAAAAGGGCCAAAGAAAATTGACCGCGAAGGATTAGCTCGGACAGATAAATCGAGTCAAAATTACAAGCCCACTCATAATGACCTCAAATTTTTTCTCTGCTAACCATTCCTGCAACTGTTCCTTTGGACTCATCATGCCGTTAATGCATGAATTTGCCCCATGAAAATACCTCAGGAAAACTGCCCGAGAAAAAAGAGCAACCTGGACAAATAAAGTGGGTCAATTTTCAGCTCACCATTGATGACCTCTTTTTTTGTGGATAACTTTACTTATCCACAATCTATAAAGGCTTGCAAAATCACATGTCGGCCATCCAATGTGATGGAGCAGGACACCTTTCAGAAAAAAACTACGCCAAACGAGAGAGATCTGGTGAGGGATGATGTAATATAAACTTTGGTCTTTACAGTTCTTCTATAGTGATGCAAATAATCAAGCCCCACATACTTTTGATTTCAGGATTACATATTCACGGAAAGAGTGCAAAGGGTCCTACTTTCTCCAAAGTCCTTGATTTCGCTTGGC